>DAOUTI010000067.1 GCA_030626795.1 Flavobacteriaceae bacterium | reverse complement strand
TCCATGAAGGATTTGCAAAATAAGCTCCTTTTTTATGTGCTCGCCAATTTGCCGAACCATTTGAATTCATTGCTAAAGTAGATAGGTAAAAAATCTTGCCAAAACCACCAGTTCCAAATACTACTGCATGTGCCGCATGACGCTCTATTTCACCTGTGTCTAAGTTTCGTGCAATAATACCTCTAGCTTTTCCATCAACAATTACAATGTCTAATATCTCATGACGACTATATTGTTTTAATTTACCAACTTTAACTTGTTTCATCATGGCTTGATAAGTAGCCAATAAAAGTTGTTGACCCGTTTGACCACGAGCATAAAAAGTACGAGAAACCAACACCCCACCAAAAGATCGATTACTTAAATAACCACCATATTCTCGTCCAAAAGGTACGCCTTGTGCTACCATGTGATCTATCAAATCAACCGAGACTTCAGCCATTCGATAAACATTGGCTTCACGAGATCTAAAATCACCACCTTTAATGGTATCATAAAACATACGATACACATTATCACCGTCATTTTTATAGTTTTTTGCTGCGTTTACACCACCTTGTGCTGCTACAGAATGAGAACGTCTTGCAGAATCTTGAAAGAAAAAAACCTTTACATTATAACCAAGTTCTGCTAGTGAAGCTGCTGCACCACCACCAGATAAACCTCCGCCAACTACAATCACATCTAATTTTTTTCGGTTTGCCGGATTGACAATACGGGTTTTAGCAAGGTAATTTTGCCATTTATCTTTTAAAGGTCCTACAGGAATTTTTGCGTTAAGAGCCATAAATTTTATTTTTAAATTCCAAAAAACAAATTCCAAAAACAAATAAAATACAATTGTTTAATATTCCAGTTTTTGGATTAATATATTTTGAATAGTGTAATTTATTTGTCATTTGACACTTGTAATTTGGTGCTTATTTTTTGATAATGAATTATTTAAAGTAAAGAACAATAGGTATGATGGCATACAAAATTGCCATAATTAAACCAAAGTAAAGTGCTATATATTTGATAGTATGCATTATTTTTTTAGGGTAAACTCCCAAAGAACGATGTGCACTTTCAATACCATGTACAATATGAAACCCTAAAGCAATAATACCAATTTCATAAAGGACTACCATCCACCAAACTTTAAAGGTTTCGATTACCAAATTATATAAATCATGTTCCGTTTTTAAAACCTTGTATTGTAACCAAAATTGCGCCATGTGCATTATAATAAAAATTCCAATTATTGTTCCAATCAATCCCATATTGCGAGAAATCCAAGTACTTGTTGAGTTATCGGTTACTGCATATTTTTCTCCTTTTGCTTTGCGATTGTTTAATGTAATTAATAAGGCATCAATAATATGAAGTGCAATTGCTGCATATAAAACCCATGCTACAACTGTAATAGGCCAAAAATGCACCAAGAAATGCGAATAGGCATTATACATATCATGTTGATTTGCAACATTATCCCAAAACTCTATTGGGAAAAAAGAATCAGGAATTATTAAAATAAGATTCCCTACAAGATGTATTACTAGAAAGAAAATGATAAAAAGTCCGGTAACTGCCATTAAATTTTTTCGCCCAACCGATGTTTTGAATAATCCTTTTTTAATTGCCATTTGGCTTAATTTTAAATTAACTTTACAAATATAAAAGTGTAGTATGCCATCTATTATGATATTTATCAGATTGTAACAAGGATTACTATTTATAATCAGTCTAAATTAAAAGAATAGAAACCGTTATTAATCAAATTCATAGAATCAATTTTTATATTTGCAACGTTTAAAATAAACCAATCAAAAAATGAGTGGATTAACAACTTCATCCTTAGGCAGAAAAGTCGCAATGTCACTAAGCGGATTTTTCTTAATAACTTTTTTACTAGTTCATTTAGGAGTAAATTTAACCCTATTTGTAGGTGCTGAAACTTTTAATGCAGCATCACATTTTATGGCTACTAACCCTTTAATTCAGGTAATGCAATATGTTTTGGCTGCAGGTTTTATTTTCCATATTGCTATGGGAATAAGATTAGAGTTAAAAAATAGAGCTTCTCGCCCTATTAAATATGCTAAAAATAATGCTGCCGCAAATTCTGGATGGGCTTCTAGAAATATGATTGTAACCGGAATTTTAGTATTGCTATTTATCATTTTACACTTGAAAGATTTCTTTATTAAAATTAAATTTGGCGAAGTTCATGACGATTACCTTTTGGTAACCGATCTCTTTAAAAATCCGTTGTACGTATTAATTTATGTAGTTGCCTTTGTTTTATTAGGCTTACATTTAAGTCACGGATTTCAATCCGCATTTACAAGTGTTGGAGCAAGAGCCCCAAAATATTTAAAATGTGTAAAAAATGTAGGAATGGCTTTTAGCTACTTTATAGCTTTAGGTTTTTCAGTTATTGCAATTTATTTTTACTTTGCTTAATATCAAATAATTATGGCATTAGATTCAAAAGTACCAAAAGGTCCAATTAAAGATAAATGGACTAATTATAAAGATAAAATTGACTTAGTTAACCCAGCGAACAAGCGAAATATTGATATTATCGTTGTTGGTACAGGTTTGGCTGGAGGTTCGGCTGCTGCAACTTTAGCAGAACTTGGTTATAATGTAAAAGCATTTGCTTATCAGGATTCTCCTCGTAGGGCGCATTCTATTGCCGCTCAAGGCGGAATAAATGCTGCTAAAAACTATATGGGTGATGGTGATTCAGATTACCGACTTTTTTACGATACAGTAAAAGGAGGCGATTATCGTTCGCGTGAAGCAAACGTTTATAGATTGGCAGAGGTTTCGTCAAATATCATTGATCAATGTGTGGCACAAGGCGTTCCTTTTGCTCGTGATTATGGTGGTTTGTTAGATAATCGTTCTTTTGGTGGCGTGTTGGTTTCTCGTACCTTTTATGCAAAAGGTCAAACAGGTCAGCAATTACTTTTAGGAGCATACTCTGCAATGAACCGTCAAATAGCTCGTGGTAAAATTGAAATGTTCAATCGTCACGAAATGTTAGATGTTGTAAAAGTTGATGGAAAAGCTCGTGGAATTATTGCTCGTAATTTAATTACTGGTGAAATAGAAAGACATTCTGCACATGCAGTTGTTATTGCAACAGGTGGTTACGGTAATGTTTATTACTTATCAACCAATGCCATGGGATCAAATGCCACTGCAGCATGGAAAATACATAAAAAAGGAGCCTATTTTGCAAACCCTTGTTATACGCAAATTCACCCAACTTGTATTCCAAGAAGTGGTGATTACCAATCCAAATTAACATTGATGTCAGAATCTTTGCGAAATGATGGTCGTATTTGGGTTCCTGCAAAAATAGAAGACGCTAAAGCAATTCAGCAAGGGAAATTAAAACCTATTGATATTGCCGAAGCAGATAGAGATTATTACTTAGAAAGAAGATATCCAGCTTTTGGTAATTTAGTTCCTCGTGATGTTGCATCAAGAGCAGCCAAAGAACGTTGCGATGCTGGTTTTGGTGTAAATGCAACTGGTGAAGCGGTTTATTTAGATTTTGCTTTCGCCATTGGACGTTACGGAAAAGAGCAAGCAAAAATACATAGTATTGAAAACGCTTCCAAAGAAAAAATAATCGAATTAGGTACAAAAATAATTGAAGAGAAATACGGTAACCTTTTCCAGATGTATGAAAAGATTGTTGATGAAAATCCATACCTAACCCCAATGATGATTTATCCTGCAACCCATTATACTATGGGAGGTGTTTGGGTAGATTATAACTTAATGACTACTGTTGAAGGATTGTATTGTATTGGTGAAGCAAACTTTTCAGATCACGGTGCAAACCGTTTAGGTGCTTCTGCTTTGATGCAAGGTTTAGCTGATGGTTATTTTGTATTACCTTATACTATAGGAAATTACTTATCGGATGATATCCGTACAGGAAAAATACCTACAGATACTCCAGAATTTGATGCTGTAGAGAAAGAAGTAAAAGATAGAATAGATTTCTTTATCAATAATAAAGGATCGAAATCGGTTGATTATTTCCACAAAAAACTAGGTAAAGTAATGTGGGAAAAAGTTGGTATGGCTCGTAACGAGAAAGGTTTAAAAGAAGCTATGGCAGAAATTAAAGCCATACGTGAAGAATTTTGGAAAGAAGTAAAAGTTCCTGGTGATGCAAACGAAATGAACCCAGAATTAGAAAAAGCTGGTAGAGTTGCAGATTTCTTAGAACTTGGAGAACTTTTTGCAAAAGATGCTCTAGACAGAAACGAATCTTGTGGAGGTCACTTCCGTGAAGAATCTGTTGAACAAGACGGTTTACAAAAAGGAGAAGCAAAACGTAATGATAAAGATTACGCCTATGTTTCTGCTTGGGAATATAAAGGAGAACCAGCAGATGCTGTTTTACACAAAGAAGAATTAGAGTTTAAAGATATTGAGTTGAAGACTCGTTCGTATAAATAGGCAAAAGTTAATTAGCCAAAAGCCACTAGTTCAATCGTGATTATTGTCTTTTTCCTAACAACTAATGAACTAAGCAAAAAATGAGCAGTATAAAAACATATAAAGATTTATTAATTTGGCAGAAAGGAATACAGGTTGTCAAAGAGGTATATTTAGTGTGTAAAACTTTCCCAAAAGAGGAAATGTACGGCTTACAGAGTCAAGTGAAACGTTCATCAGTATCAATACCTTCAAATATAGCAGAAGGTTGGGGAAGAAATTATACTAAAAGTTATATCTTATTTTTAAATTATTCAAGAGGTTCTCTTTTAGAATTGGAAACACAAATGATTATTGCAAAAGAATTAAATTTTATTTCAACAGAAAATTTTGATAAAATTCAAGGATTAATAACAGAAGAAAGTAAAATGTTGAATGCCTTTATAAAATCTATAGAGAAATAATCACAGCTATTGCCTTTTGGCTAATTTAACTTTTAGCTATTGGCTTAAAAACTAAAATAAATGAATTTAACGTTAAAAATTTGGCGACAAAAAAGCGCCAAAGACAAAGGAAAGCTAGTTGAATATAAAGTAACTGAGATTTCTGAGCATATGTCCTTTTTAGAAATGCTAGATGTTTTAAATGAACAATTGGTTAACAAAGGAGAAGAACCAGTTGCATTTGATCATGATTGCCGTGAAGGAATTTGTGGTATGTGTTCTCTTTATATTAATGGAGAAGCTCATGGGCCAGATAGACAAATTACTACTTGTCAGTTACACATGCGTATGTTTAAAGATGGGGATACTATTTATATTGAACCATTTAGATCAAAAGCATTTCCTGTAATAAAAGATTTGGTTGTTGATAGAATGGCTTTTGAACGGATTCAACAAGCTGGAGGATTTATTTCTGTAAATACCTCAGGTAATACCCAAGACGCAAATGCAATACCTATTTCAAAACACAATGCTGATATGTCTATGGACGCAGCAGCATGTATTGGTTGTGGTGCTTGTGTAGCGAGTTGTAAAAACTCGTCTGCCATGTTATTTGTTTCTGCCAAAGTATCTCAATTTGCTCTATTACCTCAAGGTCAGGTTGAAGCTGCAGATAGAGTTTTAAATATGGTTAAACAAATGGATGATGAAGGTTTTGGTAACTGTACAAACACAGGAGCTTGTGAAGTTGAATGCCCAAAAGGAATTTCATTAGATAATATTGCTAGAATGAATAGAGAATACTTAAAAGCGAGTATTTAAAAATATTATAAAAAATAAAATTTAAAGCCGATAAATTAAGTTATCGGCTTTTTTTATTTTTAAAATTTGTATTTTAGTTAACAGAAATTAAATCAATTAATAATGCCTACTTTTTCTGGTCAAATAACTTCAAAATTACCCCATGCTGTAACAAGCATTTTTGCTAAAATGAGTGGTTTGGCAAATAAAGAAAATGCATTAAATTTATCACAAGGATTTCCTAATTTTCCTGTTTCAAAAGAGCTGATTGATTTAGTTTCAAAGGCAATGCATAATGGTTTTAACCAATATGCACCAATGCCTGGAATTATAAACTTAAGAGAAGCTATAGCTGATAAAGTAAATAGTTTATACGGTGCTCAATATAATCCAGAAACCGAAGTCACTATTACAGCAGGTGCTACACAAGCAATTTATACTATTATTTCTGCTTTTATTCAAAAAGATGATGAAGTAATTATTTTTGCACCCGCTTATGATTGTTATGACCCAACTGTAAAATTATGTGGTGGTAAAACTATCGAAATTGAACTAGAGGCACCAAAATTCGAAGTAAACTGGAATAAAGTAAAAGCAAGTATTAATGATAAAACAAAAATGATTATCATCAATACACCACACAACCCATCGGGTACAGTTTTATCTCAAAAAGATATGGAAGCTTTAGAGGCTCTAGTTAAAGAAACCAATATTATTATTCTAAGTGATGAAGTATATGAACATATAATTTTTGATAAAATTAAACACCAAAGTGCTGCGCTTTTTAATGGTTTGGCTGAGCGCACATTTATTGTTGCAAGTTTCGGTAAAACTTTTCATACAACGGGTTGGAAAATGGGTTATTGTCTCGCTCCTGCGGAATTGATGTTGGAATTTAGAAAAATACATCAATTCAATGTGTTTTCAGTAAACCATCCCATACAACAAGCGTTAACTACTTATATTAAAACGCCTGATAATTATTTACAATTACCAGATTTTTATCAAGCCAAACGAGATTTCTTTTTAAACGCAATAAAAGATTCTAGATTTAGTATTATACCTTCAAAAGGAACCTATTTTCAGTTATTAGGTTATGAAAACATAAGCAATGAAAATGATGTAGATTTTGCTGTGAGATTAACCAAAGAAAACAAAATCGCCTCTATTCCTATTTCTGTATTTTATAATAATAAAATTGATAAAAAAGTTTTGCGTTTTTGTTTTTCTAAAAACGAAGACACTCTTTTAAAAGCGGCAGAAATATTGAATAAAATTTAAAAATATAATTTTTTAGAAATCAGTAGATAGCTACATACAAATTTGAAACAATAAAACACTGAATATCAAAAACATAACGCATAATATTTTGTCTGTTCGAGCGCAGTCGAGAACTATATCACATCTAAATGGGTCTCGACTGCGCTCGACCTGACACTATAAAGAGAATTACTAAATTAATAATATGTAACTATCTATTGACCTCTATATGTTATTAAGCCAATTAACGTGAGTTCGATGTAAAAAATAATCATAACATTCTTACAATCAATTAGTTTGTTTGCATTCGTCTCTGCGAATTTTACTTTTTTCAGTAAAATGTGGCAGTCTCTTCATTGAAAAATAGATTGCCACAGTCGTACCTCCTTCGCAAAAACGTTAACATCTAATATTCTAGTAGTTAATTTGCTCGTTACATAGAACTCAGGTTTTCAATAAATAGTTTTCTAATTTCTTCTGTTTTAACAGTTAAAAAAGTTTTTTTTCGATATTTATTTACGGCTTGAACTTCAACAATTGAATTTGTTAAAAAAACTTCATCAGCTTTTAACAACTCAAAAGGTGATATTGCTGTTTCTTCTATTGTAAAATTATTGTTCTTACTTAATAATTCGATCATTTTTTTTCTAATAATGCCATTAATACATCCTTCGGTAATGGCAGGAGTAAAAACTTGATTCCCTTTAATTAAAAACAAATTCGAATTGTTAGCTTCAACAAGATTCTTTTTCTCATTGATTAACACACAATTTTGATAGTTGTTTTCTGATGCATAAATGCTTGAAAGAATATTAATCATTCTATTATTGGTTTTTATTGTTGACAATAAACCTGAATAAACAGGAAAACCTTTGAACAATTCTATTTCATAAAAAACATCTTCTATAGTATCAATTGTTTTAACTTCCATTAAAAAATCAACATATTGGCTTTTAGGCTTGTACAAGCCTCCTTCTTTTCTAAAAACGGAAACTCTAATTCTTATATCTCCATTTAAATTATTTTTATTTATAGTTTTTAAAATTTCATCTTCATAATAATTCATAGTAAAATGCATCGGAATATGCATACGCAACATTCTCATAGATGACATCAATCTAAAATAATGATCTTCAATAAAATAAATTTTATCAAGGGTGAATTTTAAAGTATCAAAAATTGCATCACCATATTTAAAAGCACGATTTTGACTACTCAAACTAAACTCATTTTGAGAAATAATTTTGCCATTAAAATTTATCATAACTATTTATTTTTACAAAAGTAAACTAAAAAAAGCCTTGAATTATCAAGGCTTTAAAATATATATTTAAATAATTTGGAGTTTCTAACCCCCTATTGCATGCTTTAATTCGGCTACTTGGTTTTCCCAAAACATTTTGGATTCTTCTATTTCATCTTCTTCTGCAAAATCAACAATAATTAAAGAAACATCTTTTGTCAAATCATCTACTTGAATTCGAAGTTCAAAATAATAATCTTCACCTTCATCTTCTTCCCATTTAAATCTAATAAACTCATTGTTTTTTTGTGAAATTCTAGTAGCAACTTCTTCAGTGTCATCCCAAATAAAAGTAAATAATTTACCTCTAGAGTTTACATTATCTGCAAACCATTCACCTAAAGCATCAGGCGTAGAAATATATTGAAATAAAAAATTTTGAGATGCGTGAATAGGAATTTCCAATTCAAATTTTATTTTGTCTGGCATTATTAATTAATTTGATGAAGGCAATATATATAATATCTAATTATTAAAAAAATATTTTTATTTAAATATTTATACCGTGTTTACTTGTAGCAATTAAATTTGTTTTTATATTTGCAAACTCAAAAACGGCGAGGTAGCTCAGATGGTTAGAGCGTCGGATTCATAACCCGGAGGTCGGCAGTTCGATTCTGCTCCTCGCTACATATAAACAAAGGCTTTCAAAAAATTGAAAGCCTTTTTGAATTCTATAGGTACAGAATAGGTACAACATTTTGCCGCTTATCTCCAATTCATTGAAAGATTCATAAATTATTTATAATAAACTTTTCAATAAGTTAAATAGCATTAATGTTCTTATGAAAGTTTATATCAAACTGATTTGGAAACTTTCCTTTGGCATCTTTATAATAATTATGAAAAAATAAAAAATCTTTTTCCATATTACCTGTTAAATAGTAAGGTTTCGAAATAATATATTGTTTATTTTCAAAATCAAAAGTATTTAGTACAATTGGAACATTAGCTCCTTTTGCTATATGATAGAACCCTGTTTTCCATTTTTTTGTTTTTTTTCTTGTCCCTTCCGGGGAAATTGCTAAAATAAATTCATCTTTCTCATCAAAGATATTGATAATGGCTTGAACCATATTCTCGCTTTTACTTCTATCAACAGGAGTTCCGCCCAATGCTTTAAAAATAAAACCATAAGGCGGTTTAAATAAAGATTTTTTACCTATAAAATTTATTGGCAAACCCATAATAAATTTCATTAATACGCCAAGAACAAAGTCCGTATTAGAAGTATGGGGAGCACCAACAATAATAAATTTTTTCAGATCTTTAGGATAAAATCCTACTATTTTCCATCCCATCAAGGTGAACATAATAAATTTTGAAATATATTTCATTAATTAGGGTTTCTAAGTTTAATTTATTAATATTTTTGTAATATCGTAAAATTAACCATTTAATTTACTTACATGAAAAAAAATATTTTACTTATTTTCTCAATCCTTTATGTGACAATATCTTATAGTCAAGAAAGTAAAACTGTAAAAGGATCTGTAATTAAAGATTTTGGACAAGTTTACAAAATTAAAAATCCAGATTTATTGCTGGATAAAAATAAAAAATACAAAGTGATTTTTGATGTTTATACCGATAATAAAAATTATAAGAAACAAAATGCTTCTGTAAATACTATTGCTCGCTTTTTAAATATGCATGCCCAACATAACATCAAAAGTCAAAATTTAGATATTGTCTTGGTTTTACATGGTGCAGCAACAAAAAATGCATTATCCGATAAGGCTTTTCAAAGAGAATTCAAAATAGATAATCCGAATACAAAACTCATAAATGCTCTTGATAAAGCTAATGTGAAAGTTTATGTTTGCGGACAATCATTCGCGCATAAAGATTATCAAAGAAACGACTTATCAAAAAATGTTGAGCTATCTCTATCTGCGCTAACAGCCTTGGTTTACTATCAAACTGAGGGTTACCAACTAATTACTTTTAATTAAAAAACATGTCAAATTTTATCATTTATTTTTTGCCAATTTTAACACTAATTACCGGAATTATTTTAGCCTATTTTTTTACCAAATTGAAGCTTGAAAAAAATACTTCAGCTTTGACTGAAAAAAATAATGCCCTAATTAATGAAAAAATCAATGTGGAAAATTTAAATATGGAACTTCAAAAAACCATTGATTCTATAAGAACTGAAAAAGAAAGCATAAATATTGAGTTGGCTAAAAAAGAATCGGAAAATCAAAATTTAATCACAAAATTAAAAGAGCATAAAACCGAAGTTGAAAATTTACAGGAAAAATTCTCTAAAGACTTTGAGATTCTTGCCAATAAGATATTGGAAGAAAAATCAGAAAAATTTACGCTAAAAAACAAAGAAAATATAGCACAAATATTAAATCCTTTACAGGAAAAAATTCAATCATTTGAAAAGAAAGTTGAAGATACTCATAAAGATAGTATTGACAGGCAATCCGCACTACGCCAACAAATAATTGGTTTAAAAGAATTGAATCTACAGATGAGTAAAGATGCCGTTAATTTAACCAAAGCCTTAAAAGGAGATTCTAAAAAACAAGGAGATTGGGGTGAGTTGCAACTTGAAACTATACTTGAAAAAGCAGGTTTACAAAAGGAAATTCATTATAGTACTCAGGGTGGGTTTCGAGATGACAATGACAATCTTAAAAAACCAGATTTAATTATCAATTTACCCGATAATAAGCATCTAATTATTGATTCAAAAGTGTCACTAACTGGCTATGAAGTTTTTTTTAATTCTGACAGCGAAGTAGATGAGAATATAGGTTTAAAAAAACACATTCTTAGTATTAAAAAACATATCAAAGAATTAGGAGATAAAAATTACACCGAACTATACGGCATTAATAGTCCCGACTATGTTTTGATGTTTGTACCAATTGAACCTGCATTAATGCTGGCTTTACAAAATGATCAAAATTTATATTTAGAAGCTTTAGATAAAAATGTTGTTTTAGTTACTACCTCAACACTTTTGGCAACCTTATCAACTGTGGCTTCAATCTGGAAGCAAGAAGATCAAAAAAGAAATGTAATAGAAATTGCGCGACAAGCGGGATCTTTATATGATAAATTTGAAGGTTTAGTACAAGATCTTTTAAAAGTAGGTAAACAAATAAATTCCTCGCAAGAGAGCTATAAAGCCGCAATGAATAAATTGTCTGATGGAAAAGGGAATTTAATCAACCGTGTAGAAAACCTAAAAAAACTAGGCGCTAAAACCAAAAAATCAATACCAGAAAACCTGCTGCAAAGATCTAAAGAAGAATAATATAACTCGATAATGGCATTACTAAATAATACCACTTATAATCCTAAATATTTTTTTAAAAACAAGCATTTCAATACGGCTTATCGAACCTTTTTTCATGATTTTAATATAGATTATCACAGAAAAAGAATAGAAACAAAAGATGGAGATTTTTTAGATTTAGATTTTTCTACTAAGGATTCGCCGAATATTACTATTATTATTCATGGATTAGAAGGAAGTTCAAATTCTAGCTATGTAAAATCTTTAACCAAAGTATTGAATGAACAATTAATAGATGTAGTTGCAATTAATTTAAAAGGGTGCAGTGGTGAACCAAATCGATTATTGAGTTCTTACCACAGCGGAAAAACTGATGATTTAGAAGAGATTATTGATTATATTAAAAGTAACTATAATTACAAAAATATACATGTTGTAGGTTTTAGTCTTGGCGGAAATATTACTTTAAAATATCTAGGAGAAAATGGTTTAAGTCTAATTTCAAAGGTACAATCTGCTGTGACAGTTTCTGTACCATGTGATTTAAAAGGATCTTCAGAAAGTTTAACTAAATTTTCGAATAAAATTTATATGCAAAGATTTTTAATTTCACTCAAAAAAAAAACATTAGATAAACTGAATAAATTCCCAAACTCTTTCTTAACAAAAGAAAAAATTGAAAATGCAAAAAGCTTCTTT
>DAOUTI010000066.1 GCA_030626795.1 Flavobacteriaceae bacterium | reverse complement strand
TTTATTCATCCTTTTTTTATTGGTTTTGGAATTCATGATGTGCTTCGCAGTTGGATAAAAAAATCAAAAAAAACTTTGCTGTCCAAGATGATTGCTTCGCACCATTCATTCTCGTGTCTTCATGCTCTTTTTACCTTCGCTACTCTTCGGTAAACGCAATTCCAGCACTCCATTCATTATCACTGCATACAGCAACGTCACGATTATAGTCTGAGTCTAAAACATTATTTAAGATACATAAATGATTTGGAGCCAGTAACAGAGGACTTGTTAATTTTTTAAAATAATTTTTCTATTCTATACACGCTCTTTCAAAGACTTTGAGACTTTTACCTAATTCAAATTTGTAATTAAGCTTATAAAACACTCTCTCTAGAGCACTTAATGTTGATATCATATCGTTTTCAGAAATGCTCCCCATATGACCAATTCTAAAATAAGATGCTTTAATTTGTGGATGTAACCCGCCAGCTATGATGATATCATTATTATTCATTTCTCTAAGTAAATCTATACTTTTTATCTTTTCAGGATAATAAATAGCCGTTAATGTGTTGGCAGCGACAGTTTCGGTTTTGGGTAAAATTGTTAAACCAATTGCTTGAATTGCCTCTCTAAATACTGAAGCTAGTTTTTTATGCCTATTTATTCTATTGTGAATTCCTTCTTCTAAAATTAATGAAAGGCTTTTTTCTAATGCGATAATTAAATTTACAGGAGGGGTACCAAAATAGGATGGACGCCTTTCTTGATATGCTTTCATAATTGGTAGCCAATTCTGCCAATCTGCATAATAATTGGAAACAGGCGTTTTTCTATTTTTCCAAATTCCAATTGCTTTTTGAGAGACGACAAGTAAAGCTAAGCCTGGAGGTACTCCAATAGCTTTTTGAGAAGCGGTTAATACAATGTCAATACCCCATTTGTCTTGTTGAATCTCTTCACCAGCGACTGAACATACACCATCTAAAACACTAATCACATTGTATTTTTTAGCTAATGCTGCAATTGGTTCCGGATCTATCAATACACCAGTTGAAGTGTCAACATGTGTGATTGTAAGTAATTTATATTTTCTATTTTTTAATTCCTGTTCAATGATATCTAAAGCAACTTCTTCTCCTATGTTTGCTGATAAAATAGTTGTATTAGCACCATAACGATCTAAAATATCCTTAAAACGATCACCAAAATATCCCGAAGAGATAACTAAAGCATTATCGCCTAATTCTACAAGATTTGCTGCAGCCATATCCATTGCTAGCGTACCACTTCCTGAAACTATAAATGGCTGACCAGAAGGGCTTAACCATATTTTTTTCATCATATCTAAACAGTTTCCAAAAACTTCAATAAAATTTGGTGCCACATGACTAGGTGTTTGTACACCCATTGCACGTAATACTTCAGGTTCAAATTCTATAGGACCTGGAATCATTAACAACTTCCTGTTTTTCATTTTTTATAAGTAACTTAATTAATAGATAATAATTTATTTTTTTTAAATACCGAGACGCAACTGCCTCGGTATTTTATAATTAAAACATATATTGTATTTAAAAAGATTGAATATGATAATGATTTATAACCTTTTGTTTAAATTAATTATACTTCAACCGCGCTTAATTTTTCTTCCACTTTTTTGTTTTCAGAATTAACCTCAAATTGATTTGAAGTGTTCTTTCCGCCTCCAGCCTTTAAAGCTTTATCACCTGTAAAAAAATCTTTATGATCATCACCAAGATCAGAACCTGCCATTCTTTGGTGTTTAACACAAGAAACACCTTTACGTATTTCTTGTCTTTGAACACCTTTAACGTAGGCTAACATACCTTCTTCTCCAAAATAACCTTCTGTAAGATCATTCATATGAAGTGCTGTTGTATGATAAGTAGGTAAAGTAATTAAGTGATGAAAAATTCCAGCTTCTCTTGCTCCATCCATTTGGAAAGACTTGATTTTCTCGTCTGAACGACGACACAATTCCATATCATCATATTGTGCATCCATTAAATTATTTCTATCATAAGCGGTCATATCTATACCTTCCGAAAGCATTTCTTCATACACCTGAGTACGAAAACTTAATGTCCAGTTAAAAGATGGGGAATTATTATAAACCAATTTAGCATTTGGAACAACTTGTTTAATTCTATTTACCATATTAGCTATTTGCCCAATATTTGGCGTAGGTGTTTCTATCCATAATAAGTCAGCTCCATTTTGAAGACTTATAATACAATCTAACACAACTCTATCGATGTTTGAGCCATCTTTAAATTTATATAAACCATTAGCTAATCTTACGGGGCGTACTAGTTTACCATCTCTTTTAAGAAGCACATCATCTTCTTTAGCATCCTTAATAGCTATTTCTTCTGCTTCTACAAAGGCTAAATATTTTGAAGCTAAATCTCCAGGCTCTTGGCTAACTGGTAATTTTTGTGTTAAACCAGCACCTTCAGAATCGGTTCTTGCAACTATAATTCCGTCTTCTACTCCTAACTCTAAGAAAGCATATCTAACCGCATTTAATTTAGCAATAAAATCTTCATGAGGTACTGTAACCTTACCATCTTGATGCCCACACTGTTTAGCATCTGATACTTGATTTTCAATTTGAATAGCACAAGCACCAGCTTGAATCATTTTTTTTGCTAATAAATAGGTAGCCTCTTCATTACCAAATCCAGCATCAATATCTGCTATAATCGGAACTACATGTGTTTCAAAATTATCTATTTGATCTTGCACGTCTTCTCCGTTTTCAAGTTTTCTGAATAAATCATTGAGCTCTATTGCATCCGCTTGGCGTAAAAAATCATAAATTTCTTCAATAAGTCCAGAAACTGCTGTTTTCTCATGCATTGATTGATCTGGTAACGGACCAAATTCTGAGCGTAATGCAGCTACCATCCAACCAGAAAGGTACAAGTATTTTTTACTGGTAGTTTTGTGATGTTTTTTAACAGCTATCATTTTTTGTTGCGCCACAAAACCGTGCCAACAACCTAGAGATTGGGTATATTTAGATGAATCGGCATCGTACTCTGACATATCTTTTCTCATAATGGCTGCAGTATATTTAGCGATATCTAAACCAGTTTTAAAGCGATTTTGAGCAACCATTCTGGCAGCGTTTTCAGTGCTTATTGCATTCCAAGTTTTTCCGTACTTTTCTTTAAGGTTTTTTACTGTCTGTAATGCAGAACTATAATTTGTTTGTGATAAATTTTTCATAATTTTGTGATACGTTATTTATTATTAATAATTAGATCCTGTTGATTGTTGTCGCAATCGCAGGATTGTTTTTATTTAAAGGTATTTGTAAGCTGGGTTAGTTAAAAATTCTTCAAAGTCTTCTGATAAAACTAGTTTATCAAATATTTCAATGGCAAGATTAAATTTTCCGTTATTAAATCTTTCTTCTCCTAATATGTTTTTGATATTAATTATTTCTTCTTCTAAAAGTTGGATGTACATTTCAATAGTAAATTTTCTACCATCTTCTAATTTCACTTCTTGATGTAACCATTGCCAAATCTGTGTTCGAGATATTTCCGCAGTAGCGGCATCTTCCATTAAATTATATAAAGCAGCAGCTCCAACGCCCATTAACCAAGATTCTATATACAAAATACCAACATTGATGTTTTTTCGAACTCCAACTTCGGTGATAGTACCTTGAGGAATCTCTATCAATTGTTTTTCTGAAATATAAAAATCGGTTCTTTTATTATCAATTTGGTTCTTTGTAGACATGTGTTTATCAAAAATATCTAAAGCAACTTTTACCAAACCTGGGTGTGCAACCCAAGTTCCATCATGGCCATTTTTCACTTCTCTTTCTTTGTCTAATTTTACTTTATTAAAGGCAATTTCATTTGCTTTATCATCATTTTTTACAGGAATTTGAGCTGCCATTCCACCGATAGCGTGTACATTTCGTTTATGGCATCTTTGAATTACTCTTAAAGAATAGGCTTCCATAAAAGGACTAGCCATGGTTACTTGATCTCGATTTGGCACGATAAAATTGGGATGATTTCTAAATTTTTTAATAAATGAAAAAATATAATCCCAACGCCCGCAATTTAAACCTGCCATATGATCTTTTAATTCATAAATAATTTCATCAATTTGAAAGCTTGCTGTTATGGTTTCAATCAAAACCGTAGCTTTAATTGTATTTTGAGGGATATTTAAATATGCTTGCGAAAAAACAAAAATTTCATTCCACCACCTGGCTTCTAAATAATGCTCCAATTTTGGTAAATAAAAATATGGACCACTACCACCTTCCATTAATTGTTTGGCATTATGGTAAAAATATAGTCCGAAGTCAACCAAAGAAGCCGATAATTGTTGCCCATCAAATAAAATATGTTTTTCATTTAAATGCAAACCTCTTGGTCTTACTAATAGAACAGCTGTTTTGTTTTTAAGCTGATATTTTTTACCGTTTAACGGATTTTCAAAAGTTATGGTTTTATTTACTGCATCACGCAAATTTTGTTGGCCCTCCATAACATTACTCCAAGTTGGAGAATTGCTGTCTTCTAAATCTGCCATAAAAATTTTAGCATCAGAATTCAAAGCATTGATTATCATTTTGCGATCAACAGGCCCAGTAATCTCTACTCTTCTATCTAATAAATCATAAGGCAAAGGTGCTGCTGTCCAATTACTATTTCTAATATGATCTGTTTCTTTAGGAAATTCAGGAAAGTTTCCTTCATCAAAGGCTAGCTGTTGCAAGCTCCTTCTGTCTAATAAGTCTAATCTTTTTTCATTAAACTTTTGATGTAACTTTAATAAAAATGCTAAAGCTCCTTCTGTTAATACATCTTTGAAATTATTTTCAACTTCGGTTGAAAATTTTACTTCATTTTCTAAAATTGTTTCACTTTTCATAGGTTTCATTTTTATTAATGAAATTAATTTAACGTTTGATTAGACAAACATATAAAAATTATTTTACAAATCTAGCGAACGTTCGCTTTTTTTAAATAAAAATTAAATTTTAATTGTTCGCTAAAACTATTATATTTGCATTATGAATATAGAAGAAGAATATATTAGATTAATTTTTGGACTAAAACTCAAACAGTTAAGAACAGATAAAAAATTATCTCTATTTGGCTTATCGAAACTTTCAGGTCTATCAAAATCTTATTTAAATGAAATAGAAAAAGGAAAAAAATATCCAAAAACAACTAAAATTGCTATTTTATCTAATGTATTAGAAGTGGATTATGACAATTTGGTTTCTTTAAAACTAGACAAAAACCTTGCTCCTTTAGGTGAAATATTACAATCAAAAATATTAAAAGAAATACCTTTAAACCTTTTTGGCATCAAAGAAGCCCATTTGATTGACATTATTGCTAATGCTCCTGCCAAAGTGAGTGCTTTTATTACCACTTTAATCGAAATTGCGCAAAACTATAATTTATCTAAAGAAAATTTTTATTTAGCAGCATTACGTTCCTACCAAGAAGCACATAATAATTACTTCGAAGAAATTGAAATCAAAGTAGAACAATTTGCCAAAGCATACCAAATTGATACAACTAAAAAAATTAAGTCAGCAGATTTAGAGGAGATTTTAATAGATGAATTTGGTTATACCATTGACAAAGAAACACTACAAAACCACGATGAAATTAATGAATTACGTTCAATTTATATACCAACTAAAAAAATACTCTTACTCAATAAAAACATTGATGAATCACAAAGTGCATTTATCTTAGCAAAAGAAATTGGTTATAATTATTTGGAATTAAGCAATAGATTATACACATTCCCATGGGTTAATTTTGAGTCGTTTGATCAAGTGCTACATAACTTTTTTGCTTCCTACTTTGCTGGTGCTTTGTTAATTTCTAGAGCAGAATTAAGTAAAAAACTAAAATCTTTTTTCAACAAAAACGAATGGTCAAGTGAACAATTCAATAAAATGATTTTTAAATTTACCGATTCACCAGAAACATTTTACCAGCGACTTACTAACGTACTGCCTAAACAATTCAACTTTAAAAATATTTTCTTCCTACGGTTTAAAAATAAAATAGACACAAATCATTACGATTTAACCAAAGAACTACATATCACACAATTACAAGCTCCTTACGCAAATGAGACTGATGAGCATTATTGTCGCAGATGGGTTTCTATAAATGCTTTAAAAACTGTTAATCAAAATAATACAAAAAACTTTATTACTGCTGCTCAAATTTCACAGTATCCTGACAGTAAGCAAAAATACCTTGTAATTTCTTCTGCCACAAAAGACCCTTTTAAAAGTAATTACAACCGAAGCATTAGTGTTGGTATTTTATTAAATAGCAATCTTAAAAATAAAATTCGTTTTTTACAAGATGAATCTCTTACCGAAAAACAAGTTGGTATTACTTGCGAACGCTGTTCTATTAAAAACTGTAAACAAAGAGTAAATGAAGCTACTGTTTTAGAGAAAAATTTAAAACACAAAATTATCTCAAACAAAGTTGATGAAATAATTACTAGTTTTAAATAAGCTATACTCAACACATAACTATAACATTTAATTTTGACAAATAGCCAAACTATTGAGAGGGAAATTAAACACATTTGATTCTAAATAAAAGATTACCTTTAAAACATCAATTTTGTTCCATGTTTTAAGAATGAAATTAAAAATTAATTCACTATAATAAATACCCAAATATGAAACATTTAATTTATCTATTCCTTTTCTTATTAGTTATAAAAGTTACTGCACAAGAAAACCTGAACTATCAAAAACCACCAAAAGAAATATTAGACCTTGTTGACATTCAAAGAGCTCCTTCTGTTTTGCTAAATGAGAATAAAGAATATATGGTTTTGCTATATAGAAACTCCTATAAAACAATTGAAGAGTTATCTCAAGAAGAATTACGTTTAGCAGGTTTGCGAATTGATCCTAAAACCAATATTGGAAGTAGAGTTACTTACTTTAATAATATTCAAATTAAAAATATTAAAAACAAAAAATCTGAAATTATTCAAGTTAAAGGATTACCCCAAAATTCTCGACTAACAAATTTTACTTGGTCACCAAATCAAAAAAAAATAGCCTTTACAAATACAACTTCAAAAGGTGTTGAATTATGGGTCTTTGATTTAGAAAAAGTAAGTGTAAAAAAATTAACACAAGCAAATGTAAATGCCAATTTAGGTGATGTTATAAACTGGTTTCAAGACGGACAATCCTTATTAGTTAAAATGGTTTCTAAAAATAAAAAAGAGTTAATAAACACTAAGAATGCCGTTCCTTCTGGTCCTACCATATCAGTTAATGATGGAAAAAAAGCACAAAATAGAACTTACCAAGATTTGTTGAAAAATAAAAACGATGAATATAATTTTGAACAACTGGCTTTATCAGAAATTTATAAAATAAGCCTTGACGGAAATAAAGAAAAATGGCTTGGAAGTGCAATTTACAGAAGTGTTAGTTTTTCACCAGATGGAAATTATATCATGATTACAACAGTTGAAAAACCATTTTCTTATTTGGTTCCATATAGAAGGTTTCCTTCAAAAACAATAATTTATTCTAAAGATGGAAAACAAGTACAAACTATAATTGAAGTACCATTAATTGAAGATTTACCAAAAGGGTTTATGGCAGTTAGAAAAGGAAAAAGAAATTTTAATTGGCGAAATGATAAACCTGCAACATTAGTTTATGCTGAAGCTCTTGACGGCGGAGACCCAAAAAACATAGTAGAATACCGTGATGAGGTATTTGAATTAGAAGCTCCTTATAATGGTAACTCTAAAAGTATTTTAAAAACAATTAATCGTTTTTACGATGTAGAATGGGGAAATGACAATATAGCAATTGCACATGATTACTGGTGGAATAGTCGAAATACAAAAACTTATGTTTTTAATCCGTCAAACAATACCCAAAAACCAAAGATAATCTCAGACAGAAGCTACCAAGATCGCTATAGTGACCCAGGGAACTTTGTTACCAAGAGAAACAATATGTCAAAATCAGTATTGGCACTAAACGGAGATAATGTTTTTTTAATTGGTGATGGCTATTCAGAAAAAGGACAATTCCCATTTGTTGATAAGCTACATCTAAAAACTAATAAAAAAACTCGAATATACCATTCAAAATATACTGATAAAATAGAAGATTTGAGAGAGTTTGACCCTAAAAAAAATGAATTATTAGTACGAATTGAATCGGCAAACGAATATCCTAATTACTTTTTTAGAGATGTAAAAAGAAATAAATTAAAACAACTAACCTTTTTCGAAAACCCATTTAAAAGCATCCAAAATGTACATAAAGAAGTAATAAACTATAAAAGAGATGATGGTTTAGAACTTTCAGGAACACTCTACCTTCCTGTTGGATATGATAAGACTGAGAAAGAAAAAATGCCAATGATATTGTGGGCATACCCTACAGAATTTAAAGATAAATCAAGTGCCGGGCAAAGTACACAAAACCCAAACGAATTCACATACCCATACTATGGATCTATGATTTACTGGGTAACAAGAGGTTATGTTATTTTAGATGATGCTTCTTTTCCAATTGTTGGAGAAGGTGATATCGAACCAAACGATTCTTTTAGAAAACAATTAGTTGCAAATGCCAAGGCAGCTATTGATGCAGTAAATAAATTAGGATATATAGATACAGACAGAGTTGCTGTTGGTGGTCATAGCTATGGTGCATTTATGGTTGCAAATTTACTTTCTCACTCTAATTTGTTCGCTGCCGGTATTGCAAGAAGTGGCGCATATAACAGAACATTAACTCCTTTCGGGTTTCAAAGTGAAGAACGATCTTATTGGGAAGCTCCAGAAGTTTATAACAACATGTCTCCTTTTATGCATGCCGATAAAATGAATAATGCTTTATTATTGATTCATGGTGAAGCGGATAACAATTCGGGTACTTACCCTATGCAAAGTGAACGGTATTTTAATGCTTTAAAAGGACTTGGGGCAACGGCTAGATTAGTAATTTTACCTAAAGAAAGTCATGGTTACAGAGCAAAAGAAAGTATTCTTCATTTATTATGGGAGCAAGATGAATGGTTAGAAAAATATGTTAAAAACAGAAAAACTTCTGAAAAATAAATAATCTAGAGGTTATCACCTTGCGATTAAAATTAGAAATAATATCTATAATTGATATTAAAAGTTACAATAGTTGCGTAAAAGAACGATTCTGTTTGCGCAACTATTTAACTTTATATTAAACTACCTCAACCTAAGGTTACAAGATATTAAATAGTAATTCTCTTTCATTTCGACGCAAGTTTCAGGAAATTAAACCTTTTTTGGCTATCGCCCTGCGATTAAAACTCCATGGGTACTTCAATAAACAATATCTCAGTATCTTGATTTGCAATTATGGTAAAACCCTCTGTTTCAGAGACACCAACAGCATCTCTACCAATTAATTTTTCACCTTCGATAGTAATTTCACCCGAAATCAACATCATATAAACGCCATGGTTTATAGATTTTAAATCATAAGTAAACTCCTTTTTTTCACTCAAATCAATTCTTGAAATTTTTGCATCTTGATGAATTTTTAAACTATTCACATCTACCTCTTGATAAGATGTAACTAAAGTTTGTAATTTATTTTTTCTTTCGGCAACTTCAAATTGCATTTGATTATATGAAGGTTCAACTTCTAATTCTTCTGGAATTATCCATATTTGAAATAAGTTAATAAAATCGGTTGATGAATTATTTTTTTCGGCATGCATAATTCCTTTCCCTGCCGACATTACTTGAACCTCACCTGTATTTAAGGGTATCCACTCTTCACTCATAGAATCTTTATGCGCAAGTGCTCCTTGCAGGGGAATTGTAATAATCTCCATATTATCATGAGGGTGTTTACCAAAGCCCATACCTCCCTGAATTACATCATCATTCAATACTCTTAATGCACCAAAATTTGATTTCCCTGGGTTATAATAATTTGCAAAACTAAATGAATAATTTGCCTGTAACCAATCATAATTTGCATAGCCTCTATCTGTTGCTTTGTATGTTGTCACTTTCATAATTTCCTTTTCTTATTGTTAATCAATTTCTAATCTTATCTAATAACTGGTTTAAAATTTTTGCTTCATCCTCTGTTAAAGATTCTATTTGATAATCTAATTCATCAAACTTGATCTCATTTAAAAGCTTTAAACCAATACTCGATATTTTCACATAAACTACCCTCCTATCATTTTCACAACGAGTTCGTTCAATTAATTTTTTATTACATAATTTGTCCATCAACCTTGTAGCATTAGGCGATTTTCTAATCATTCTATCTTTAACAGTTTTTACTGTAATGGCTTCTTTTGCTCCTCTTAATATCCTTAAAATATTATATTGCTGCTCTGATATATTAAACGGTTGTAAAAAATTATTTACATGATTATCTAACCAACCCGCAGTATATTTTATATTTAAAAATGCCTTAATTCGTTCGTTTTTAAATTTTGTCTTGGAATTTTTTTCAGAATCATCCATAACTAAATTTCCTTTTCAAATAATTTTACCTTTTCTACCAGCTTAGTTTTTAAATCTTCATTTACTAATTCGCCATTTTTAAAATTATCATAAAATGATGGCAATGACATAGAGCCGATAATATTTGCACCCATTCGAGGAAATTTTTCTAATGCAATTTCTAAAACGGTTTGACCACCTCTTCCTCCTGGAGAAGAACTTAATAACAGCATAGGTTTATCACGCCAAACCTTTGCTTCCATTCTAGACAACCAATCGTAAACATTTTTGAAAGCTGCAGCATAAGCACCATTATGTTCGGCTAATGAAACTACAAAACCATCTGCATTATTAAAAACAGCATTTAATTTTTTTGTTGCCTCCAAAAAACCATTTTCATTCTCTAAATCTATGGAATACATTGGCATTTCAAAATCATTCAAATCAATTTTTATAAGTTCTACATTGTTTATCAATGCTCCTGTAAATTCTGCCAATTGTTTATTGATAGAGTTTTTACTAGTACTTCCTCCTAAAGTTATTATTTTTTTCATCATGAATATTATTTAGTTTTAAATCTTTTTTTGTTATAAATACATGAGGTAATCAATAGCACCAATGCAATAATTGCAGTCATTTGCCCTCCGTCTTTTACCATAATATGTGCAAAAAACGCTAAAATAATCTCAAAAAATAATCCGGCATAAGCCAAGTGTTTTATAAAATTTTGCTTTTGTGTTAACAAAACAACAACTGCAGCTATTTTTAAAAACACCAATGGGTAAATCAAATAAGTTGGATATCCAAAGCTGATGAAAGCTTGCTGAATCATCTCATTTTTAAATAGGTACATTCCAACCGACATTAATAGTATTGCACTTAATAACACCGTTGAAATCCAATAAATAGTTTTGTTTGTTTTCATTTTATAGTTTTAAATTCTTGACAAAGGTAGTAATTATTATTTTATTTACCTAGGTATTTATTTTCTAGGTAATATGTTTTATTTATTTAACAAGCATTTTGTACTTTAGCGCTAGATATATAATCATTTTTAATGGACATCAAGCACAACATAAACGAAGATCACAACAAATTTTTACTTTCAAACTTGCACAAAAAATTTATTCAAGTATCCGTTGGTGGTGGAAAAGATCGCATAGCCAAATTACATCAAAAAGGAAAAATGACAGCTCGAGAGCGCATCGATTTTTTATTGGATGATAAATCAAATGCCATTGAAATTGCTGCTTTCGCAGGAGATGAAATGTACCAAGAACACGGTGGCTGTCCATCTGGCGGCGTTGTAGTTAAAATAGGATATATTTCTGGGAAACAATGTATTGTAGTCGCTAATGATGCTACCGTAAAAGCTGGCGCTTGGTTTCCAATTACAGGTAAAAAAAACTTAAGAGCTCAAGAAATTGCCATGGAAAACAATTTACCAATCATTTATTTGGTAGATAGTGCTGGCGTTTATTTACCAATGCAAGACGAAATTTTTCCTGATAAAGAGCACTTTGGTCGCATTTTTAGAAATAATGCCATCATGAGCAGTAAAGGCATTACACAAATCGCAGCGGTTATGGGAAGTTGTGTTGCTGGTGGTGCGTATTTGCCAATCATGAGCGACGAATCAATCATTGTAGATAAAACAGGTAGTATTTTCCTTGCGGGAAGTTATTTGGTAAAAGCTGCTGTTGGAGAAGTGATTGACAATGAAACTCTAGGTGGAGCCACATCAACAACTGAAATTTCGGGTGTTTGCGATTATAAAGCAAAAGATGATAAAGATGCCTTAAACATTATTAAAAATATTGTTGGTAAAATTGGAAATTATGACA
>DAOUTI010000147.1 GCA_030626795.1 Flavobacteriaceae bacterium | reverse complement strand
CAATCCGATTAACAATCTCGTTATATTTTCTTTTTTGCGCTTTCAGCATCCTTTTTTCCAAATGATCAATTCCTTTTAACTGCTTTTTTTCTTGTGCTTTTACTGCCCCTAAAAAAGACTTATCCGTTTTGTTTGATAATTCTTCTAAGTCGTTGAACATCTTTTCTAAATATATTCTTTGAGAAGAAAAATCAATAGAAATTTTAGAGATAGACCTCACCTTACTACCAATCAACTCATCTTGCTTCATAAACATTTCCTTTATAGAAATATTTATTTTTTTCATTTTCTTGATTTGTTTTTCAGTAATAAGTAAAACTGAATTTCGCAACAATAAAATAGGGAAAGTAATTTTTACGGCTTCAAAATATTTTTTCAATTCAAACCAATATGCCAATTCACCTCCTCCGCCAATATAGCATAAGTTCGGTAAAATTACTTCTTGATAAAGCGGTCGCAACATCACATTTGGACTAAATTTTTCTGAAAAATTTTCTAACTCACTTAAAATTTCTTCTTTTGTAAAAATTATATTGGTATTATTAACTTTATAAACCTCATCTTCAAAAACTATTCTTTCTCTCAAATTATCATCCAAATAAAATAAATTAATTTCGCGAGGATTCACCTGAATTTTATAATTCCTCTCCAGTTTCTCAATGGTTTTAGAAATTTCTTTAAAACTGGCATTTTGTAATAATTCTTCTTTTACAAATGGCTTAAATTGCTTTTTTAATTCTTTATCATCACCATCAACAATCACCAAACCATAAGCTCCAAAAAGTTGATTTGCCAAAAATCTTGTTGCATCGGTTAAATTATTGTGCTGTAAATAAGCATCGTTAAATAAATCTTTTAAAAAAGTAGCGTTTTTGCTTTCTCCTAATAACTCAGAAAATTCATTAAAAACCGAATCTAAACCTTTATTGGTTAATCTCCCTACAGCGCCTTGAGATTCTCTATTCCAATTAATTTTATTGTTTTTAAAATTAAAAAACTGAATTTCTTCAAAATCATGATCTTCTGTAGCCATCCAATAAATGGGTACAAAATTACAATCAGAAAATTCTTTGTTTAGCTGTTTTGCAAGATTTATGGCAGACACAATTTTGTATAAAAAATATAACGGTCCTGAAAATAAATTCAATTGATGCCCAGTAGTTACTGTAAAAGTATTGTTTTTCTTTAGCAGATTTATGTTCGACTTGGTTTTATCAGAAATTGACAAACCCTGATATTGACTATCTAAACTAGAAACCAATACATTTCTTGAATCATCTGAAAAAGATTCCCATTTGCTTTTGATTTGTTTTTCAAAACCTTTTATATCTGGAAAATTGCCATAAAACTCAGATAAATTCTCTTTTCTATCTAAGTAATCGCGTATTATTTTAATAAAATAGCCTGTTTCTTGAAATGGTATAGTTTTATGTGTTTTCAAATATTTTTAATTAGGAAATGCATAACGCAGGTTAAACCAATTTTACGCTAATGATTGTATTCCCAAAAATAAGGAATTTTATTCTTTAGTAGCACGATTAAAAAATCGATTTATTAATAAAAATTTTTAAAAACCAACTATCTCCGAGGCAGAGCCGTAGGAGTATTTCGCTGGTTTCATTTTGACATGAATGTAAAAAACCAAAATTTGTTATTTAGATCCCCTTATCGGGGATGACATTTCAATGGAAACCGCGAGGCAGGGCCTCGAGGAATTCTTTTCGAGTAAAAATAATTTATCTGAAAAAAAAAAAAAAATAAGACGAATAAATTTTACGAACTTACTGGTTCACCATACAAGTCAAAATCTGTAGCTTCGGTAATTTTAATATTTATAAACTCCCCAACTTTAATATAATGCTTTGTTGCATCAACAATTACTTCATTATCTACATCGGGACTATCAAATTCTGTTCGACCAATAAAATGATTACCTTCTTTTCTGTCAAAAATACATTTAAAAGTTTTGCCAACTTTTTCTTGATTTAGATTGAATGAAATTTGCGCTTGTATTTCCATTAATTCTACAACTCTTACTTCTTTTACTTCTTCTGGCACATTATCATCCAAATCAAATGCCGAAGTATTTTCTTCATGAGAATAAGTAAAACATCCCATACGCTCAAATTTAGAATCGATAACAAATTGTTTTAACTCTTCAAATTGCTCTTGAGTTTCTCCAGGATAACCAACAATCAAAGTAGTACGAACCGCCATATTTGGAACACGATCTCTAAACTGACCTACTAATTTTTTAGTTTTTTCAGAAGTTGTTCCTCGTTTCATCGATTTTAACAATTCTGTATTAATATGCTGTAAAGGGATATCCAAATAATTACAAACTTTTGGCTCTTTTTTCATCACATCTAAAACATCCAATGGGAATCCTGAAGGAAAAGCATAATGCAATCTAATCCATTCTATACCTTCTACTTTAACCAATTCATTTAACAAATCAGCTAAAGCTCTTTTTTTATAAATATCTAAACCATAATAGGTTAAATCTTGGGCAATTAAGATTAATTCTTTAATTCCTTTTTCAGCCAATTTGGTAGCCTCAATTACAATTTCTTCAATTGGAGTAGAAATATGACCTCCACGCATTAGCGGAATTGCACAAAAAGAACAGGGTCTATCGCAACCTTCTGCTATCTTTAAATAAGCATAATGTTTTGGTGTTGTTAACAAACGCTCACCTACTAACTCATGTTTGTAATCGGCTTCTAAAGCTTTTAATAAATTAGGTAAATCGTGCGTACCAAAATATTGATCAACATTGGTGATTTCTTTTTCAAGATCTGGTTTGTACCGTTCACTCAAACATCCGGTAACGAAAACCTTATCTACTTCACCGTTTTCTTTTTTATCTACAAAATGTAAAATGGTGTTGATAGATTCTTCTTTGGCTTTACCTATAAATCCACAAGTATTAATCACAACAATATTACCGTCGTCGTTTTCATCTTCATGAACAACCTCTTTATCATTGGCTTTGAGTTGCCCCATAAGCACTTCACTGTCGTAAACGTTTTTTGAGCAACCTAAAGTCACAACGTTTATCTTATTTTTTTTGGTTGATTTTGTTCTCATATTAGTTTATCATTCCCATGCAAATGGGAATCTCGTGAATTTATACTTAGGTTTACTATGTTTCGCGCTTTTGCGGAAGCGATAAAAATTTTCACTTCCCACTTCTTGCTTTAGTCAAAAGTCGAGAGTCGAAAGTCGGGAGTCATCAGTTAATATTATTACTTCTCAAATCCCACTTTTCAAATCTCACTTATAACTTCTTAATTCTCACTTTCGACTTTAGACTTCCAACTCTCGACTCTCGACTTATCTATTAAAAAACGAATCTACAAACTCCACTTTATTGAATACCTGAAGATCGTCTATACCCTCACCTACTCCTATATATTTAACCGGAATTTGAAATTGATCAGAAATACCAATCACAACGCCACCTTTTGCGGTACCGTCTAATTTGGTTACTGCTAACGAGGTTACTTCAGTCGCTTTTGTAAACTGCTTGGCTTGTTCAAAAGCATTTTGACCAGTTGAACCATCTAAAACCAACAATACTTCATCTGGTTTATCCTCTGTAACTTTTTGCATTACTCGTTTAATTTTAGTCAATTCGTTCATCAAATTAACCTTGTTATGCAAACGCCCAGCAGTGTCAATAATTACCACATCAGCATTTTGTTTCACTGCAGATTCTAAAGTATCAAAAGCAACCGATGCAGGGTCACTTCCCATATCTTGTCTCACCATGGGCACATTTACTCTATCTGCCCAAATTTGTAATTGATCAATGGCAGCTGCTCTAAAAGTATCGGCAGCTCCAAGAACAACTTTTAATCCTTGTTTTTTAAATTGTGCAGCTAGTTTTCCTATAGTTGTTGTTTTTCCAACGCCATTTACACCAACTACCATAATTACATATGGTTTTTTTCCTTGAGGAATATTAAATTCAGTTGCATTACCAACATTGGTCAATGCTAATAATGCCGCAATTTCTTCACGTAATATTTTATTTAACTCATCTGCACCAAAGTATTTCTCTTTAGCAACACGAGCTTCAATACCATTAATTATTTTTAAAGTAGTCTCTACACCAACATCTGAGGAAACTAAAACTTCTTCTAAATTATCTAATACCTCATCATCAACTGTAGATTTTCCGGCGACAGCTTTTGTTAATTTATTAAAAAATGAAGCACTTGTTTTTTCTAAACCTTTATCTAAAGTTTCTTTTTTCTCTTTAGAGAATAATTTTTTAAATAAACTCATATTATTGATAAACTAAGTTTGATTAATTTTAATATCGGTAAAGTTAGGTAAAATTACACAAGCATATAAACCTAAAAAAGCTACTTTCAAATTTGAAAGTAGCTTCATATATTATCTATAAGTAAAACTTATTTTTTGAAAAAATCGTTTACTTTTGAAGGATCCATAACGCTTTCAACAAATGTATAAGCGCCTGTTTTTTCAGACTTTACCATATTGATCGCTTTAGCCAATCTCTTTGAACCTGTTTGTAATGATGCTACTGATTTTTTTGCCATAACTATATATTATTATCAATATTTTCTAATTCCGATAATATCGGATGAAAATCTCTAATTATTTAATTTCTTTATGAACTGTCATTTTCTTCAAGATAGGGTTGAATTTTTTAACCTCTAATCTATCTGGAGTGTTCTTTTTATTTTTTGTAGTAATATAACGCGAAGTTCCAGGTTTACCCGAACCTTTATGTTCTGTACATTCTAAAATAACTTGGATTCTATTTCCTTTACTTTTTGCCATCTTTTCTTATTTTTTTAAGTAACCGTTAGCTCTTGCTTCTTTAACTACAGCCTCAACACCTTTTTTATTGATGTTTTTTAAAGCTCTTGTTGAAACTTTTAAAGTAATCCATTTATCTTCTTCAGGTAAGTAAAAACGCTTTTTTACTAAATTTACTTTAAATTTTCTTTTAGTTCTATTTAATGCGTGAGAAACGTTGTTTCCAACCATTGCTCTTTTACCTGTTAATTCACAAACTCTTGACATTTCTTTAGTGTTTTAATTGTTCTTTCAAAACGAGGTGCAAAAATATAAATACTTTACTAATCTCACAAACTATTTGAGCTGTTTTTTAAAATTTCTTTTCTCAACATTTCTAAGCCTTTTATAGATGCTCTCTGTATTACTTTTTCTCTTGGCTGTCCAAAGTTAAATTCTTCAACAAAAACACCATCTGGCGCAGCCAAAGCAACAAACACGACTCCTACATTTTTATCTGTTTTATCAGTAGTTGGGCCCGCATTACCTGTTGTTGCAATTGCATAATCTGTATCAAACAATGCTTTGCAATTTACTGCCATTTCTTTTACCACATGCTCACTAACAACAGAATAATCTTTAATAGTTTTTGATGAGATTTTTAATATTTCTTTTTTCGCTTTCGCGGAATAAGTTACTACCGATCCACTAAAAAATTGAGAAGCACCAGCAACCGATGTAATTATTTTAGCAATATTACCACCCGTACAGCTTTCGGCAGTACTTAAAGTTTGTTTTTTATTAACCAATAATTTTTGAATTAATAACTCTAAAGAATCTTTTTCTTCTAAACCAATAATAATATCACCAATAATAGGGTGTAACTTTTCTACCTGTTCGCTTATCATTTTTTCTATATACTCCTTATCTTGCCCCTTCGCTGTTAGTCGCAAACGCAATTTACCATAAGAAGGTAAATAGGCCAACTTAATAAAACTTGGCAATTCGTTTTCCCAATTTTCAATTTTTTGCGCAACCCTACTCTCTCCCATTCCAATGGTTTGGACAGTTTGATGTGCGATATATGGTAAATGAAATGACTTTTGTAATTTAGGCAAAACACTATTTGTCATCAACCCCTTCATTTCATTTGGCACTCCTGGTAACGAAATAAATATTTTTTTATTTTTATCAAACCACATTCCAGAGGCTGTGCCTAAATAATTTTTTAATATACTTGCCTTTTCAGGAAGTAGGGCTTGTTGAATATCTAAATCGGTGTATTGATATTTTATTTTTGCAAACAAATGTTTGATATGCTCTGCAATATCTGGGTACATTATTAACCTATCATCAAAATATCTTACTAAAGTATGCTTGGTTATATCGTCTTATGTTGGTCCTAAACCTCCCGTTAAGATAATAATATCTGCATTTTCTTCCGCTTCAGCGACAGCTTTTAAAATATGCGTTTTATCATCTTGAATGGAAGTTATTTGATAAACAGAAACTCCAATCTTATTGAGTTGCTCTGCTATCCACTTAGAATTAGTATTGGTAATTT
>DAOUTI010000131.1 GCA_030626795.1 Flavobacteriaceae bacterium | reverse complement strand
GTAGGGCAAGCATAGGTAATCCTTGGTTTTTTGCAGATGTAAAACATTTTTTTAAAACTGGTAAACATTTAGTATCACCTACCATCCCTGAAAGGGTAAAAACTGCCAAACGCCATTTAGAAATGGCAATAAAATGGAATGGTGAACACAATGGCTTGTTTGAAACTCGACGCCATTACACCAATTATTTTAAAGGCATACCACATTTTAAAGAATATCGATTAAGAATGGTGACTTCAGACACAAAAGAAGAAGTTTTTCAAGTTTTTGATGAAGTTTTGGAGAAGTTTAATTAAAATGTGTTTTGAATTTTTGGACAATTTCTAATTTTTCTTATAAAGAATCGCTGAAGTGAATTTCGGAAAAATTTATTTTATTTGTGCAACTTTGCTAAAAAAATTTAATCATTCTATTCTACCAACTTTTTACTAATTCTTGCACTTGCAATTTTAGCAGCTAAAAAGCCTAAAATAACTATAGTTAACACAACAATCAAAACGTTAGTTAAATGAAATTCAACAGGGTATGCTAAAGATTCTGTAATCATAATAAAACCATATTTTTTTTGCAGGAGTACAAAAGGAACTGCCATAATTAATCCAACAAATAATCCAAAAATTGTAAGTATAAAACCTTGTAAAACAAACACTTTTCTTATTTCTTTAATGGTAGTACCCAAATGAAAAAGTGTTTTTAAATTATCTCGCTTATCTATAATCATCATTATAATTGCACCAATAACATTAAAAAGAGCAATAATTAAAATTAGCGTAAACACCAAATAAGAAGCTAGATTCTCTGTGTTTAACATTTTATAAAAAACAGAATTTAATTGTTCGCGAGTTTGGATTTTAAATTTAGAGCCTAATTCATTTTGCAATGCTTCTTGTACATCTTCAAGGTTACTTCCTTTAGCTAGTTTTAATTCAATAGCCGAGATTTGATTAGACTTATACCCCAATAATTCTTGAGCCAACTGTAAATTGGCATATACGTATTTTTTATCTAAATCGTCTGTTAACCTATAAACACCTATTGGTTGCGTGTTTACTTGACTAAATGCCGTTTTAGGATTTGTAATATAACCTGTACCTGGTTTTGGCACAAAAATTTTGAGTGATTCTAAAAAATCGTAGGCTCCAACGGAGAGTGCATTTGAAATTCCACTACCAATAACTACAGTATGTTTGGCACCATAATTTAACCAATTCCCGAAATAAACAGCAGTATCTATCCTATTTACATATAAAAAATTAGTATCCACTCCTTTGATACTTGCAACATGAGATTTATCTCTGTAATTTAAAAAAACACGCTCTTCAATTACTTTGGTATAAAATGCTATTTTATCTTTTACAAGTGCTTTTTCAATAGAATCATTATAAAAAAACGATTTCCCATCCACGGAAGTGATTTTCAAATCAGGGTCAGCAGTCCGAATAAAACTCAAACTAAAATTTTTCAGGCCCGAAAAAACGGAAAGCACAACAAATAAAGCAATGGTACTAACTATCACTCCAAGAGTAGCTATAAATGTGATAATATTTATAGTGTTATTACTGCTTTTTGAAAATAAATAGCGTTTAGCAATGTATAATGAAAAATTCAATTTATTATTTCTTTTTCTTTAAGTTTTTGGGATTTTCTATCGGGTTGTCTTTACCTTTTAAAGCATTGTCAATATTTTCAATATAATCTAATGAGTCGTCGATATAAAAAGAAAGTTCAGGCATACGTCTTAACTGATTTTTAGTTCTTGTAGCAATTGCATGTCTAATTAAAGGTGTATTTGATATGATACCCTCTAATATTTCTTCTTTTTTTGTAGAAGGGAAAATACTCAAATATGCTTTTGCTTGCCCTAAATCAGATGTTACATTAACCTTACTAACTGAGATTACAACTCCCTTCATTCCATCTTGAGCCGCACTTTGTAATATTTCAACCAAATCTTTTTGAATAACTCCGGCAATCTTTTTTTGTCTATTTGTTTCCATGGCACAAAAATACATTAATATGTTTTATAATTTATTATTTTTGTTTAAATCAAATTTTAAAATAATGGACAAAATTGAACATATTGGTATTGCTGTTAAAGATATAGAAAAATCTAACACGCTATTTGCTTCCCTTTTCGGAACAAAACATTATAAAATGGAGGAAGTACTTAGCGAAGGGGTTAAAACTTCCTTTTTTCAAGTGGGACCAAATAAAATTGAACTGCTAGAAGCGACAAATTCTGATAGCCCCATAGCTAAGTTTATAGAAAGAAAAGGAGAAGGTATGCACCATATTGCCTTTGCTGTAGCAGATATAAATCTAGAGATACAACGCCTTAAAAAGGAAGGGTTTACTGTTTTAAATGAAACACCAAAAAAAGGTGCCGACAATAAATTAGTAGCTTTTTTACACCCAAAATCTACAAATGGAGTTTTGATTGAACTATGCCAAGATATTTAATTAAAAATAAAGCTTTATCAAAAGGTTAATTTGTTTTTTGAAATTCAATTTATTTCTATTGCTAAATAAACTGAATTAATTACCTTGCAAATCGAAAAACCAAAACTATTCATGAGTAATTCTTTTGAAAAATACCATAAAAGAAGATTACGTTCCTCTTACCTTTCAGTAATCATAAGTATCTCATTAGTACTATTTTTACTTGGAATTTTAGGGTTAATTGTACTTAACACAAAGAACGTTGCCAATTATTTTAAAGAAAAATCTGCAATTACTCTTTTTCTAAAAAATGATATTACAAAAGAAAATGTACTAAACTTACAAGTTTCTATTGACGAGCAAGAATTTACTAAAAGCACTACATTTATTTCAAAAGAAGATGCTGCCGAAATTTACAAAAGTGAAAATGGTGAAGATTTTATGGATTTTTTAGGATACAACCCATTACAAAATGCAATAGACATTTATGTTAAAGCCGATTTTGTTACTAGTGAAAAAATGGATGAAATTGAAAGTAAATACAAAGAAAACCAATTTGTTTCTTCCGTTTCTTATGATAAACCTTTAATTGGACTTCTTACAAAAAATGTAAAAAGAATAAGTCTATTTATTCTAATTTTTAGTGGATTAGCCACATTAATCGTTATGGTTTTAATTAATAGTTCTATTCGTTTATCGGTTTATTCAAAAAGGTTTACAATTAAAACCATGCAAATGGTTGGAGCCACAAAACGATTTATACGAAAACCTTTTATTTGGGGCAGTGTTAGACTAGGTATTATTGGTGCAATTATAGCACTTATTGAACTCGCAGTAGTAATTTACTATTTAAACATTTATTTTCCTGAATTTGGGTTTATTGATAACAAAGTGGAGTTAGCTAGTTTATTTGGTGCTGTTTTCCTTATCGGAATTTTAATTACTTGGTTTAGTACATTTTTCGCAACACAGCGCTTTTTAAATTTAAGAACCGATGAATTGTATTATTAACACCATAATTTAAAATTTAATAAATTTAGAAAAAACTTTCATTTTAAAATGGCAAAAAAAAATCAAGATAAAGTAACTGGCGAATTTCTATTTGGTAAAAAAAATTACACCATTATGATTGGTGGTATAATTATCATCTTAATAGGTTTCATACTAATGGCTGGAGGCGGTAGTAATGACCCGAATGTATTTAATGAAGATATTTATAATTTTCGAAGAATAAGACTTGCCCCCACAATTGTTCTTATTGGTCTTGCTGTTGAAGTTTATGCTATTATGGCAAACCCAAAGAAAAAAGCTGATAAATAATCTACTTTAACAAATACTATTTATGAGTTATTTAGAAGCACTAATCCTTGGTGTTATACAAGGCTTAACAGAATTTTTACCAGTATCATCAAGTGGTCATTTAGAATTAGCTAAAGTTATTTTTGGAGATAATTCTGTTCCTCAAGAAAGTTTAACATTTACTGTAATTTTACATTTTGCAACAGCATTAAGTACTATAGTTGTTTTTAGAAAAGAAGTATTTGAAATTATCAAAGGCCTTTTCCAATTTCAATGGAATGATGAAACCAAATTTTCTCTAAAAATTATCATATCCATGATGCCTGCAGTGATTATTGGTTTGATGCTCGAAGAGCAATTGGAAGCTTTTTTTAATGGTAATATTTTAATGGTTGGTTTTATGCTATTAATTACTGCACTTCTTTTACTCTTAGCGGATAAAGCCAAGAATACAGATAAAAATGTCTCATATAAAACTGCATTTATTGTAGGTGTTTCTCAAGCCATTGCCATGTTACCGGGTATTTCTAGGTCTGGTGCTACAATATCCACATCAGTATTATTAGGTGTTGACAGAACAAAAGCCGCTCGATTTTCATTTTTAATGGTAGTTCCTCTTATTTTTGGTAAAGTAGCTAAAGATGTATTGGGAGGTGAGATAAACTTTCATGGAGAAAACATTGGTAGCATGGGAGTAGGCTTTGTTGCTGCATTTATTTCAGGATTAATTGCCTGTAATTGGATGATTAGCCTGGTCAAAAAAAGTAAATTACACTACTTTGCAATCTATTGCTTTATTGTAGGCGTTATTGCAATAACTTATGCTTATTTCAATTTATAATGGATGTAGACGATTTTAAAAACGGACAAACCATTTTGATTGACAAGCCTTTAAATTGGACTTCTTTTCAAGTTGTAAATAAATTACGTTGGGCTATTAGGCAAAAATTTAATCTTAAAAAAATAAAAGTAGGTCACGCCGGAACTTTAGACCCTTTAGCGACAGGCTTATTAATGATTTGCACAGGTAAATTCACAAAAACGATAGATTTACTACAAGCAGAAAAGAAAGAATATACCGGTACTTTTACACTTGGTGCGACTACTCCATCTTATGATTTAGAAACCGAAGTCAATGAAACTTTTTCTACAGAGCATATCATTAATAAAAACATAAAGGATGCTACAAAATCATTTTTAGGTGAAATTGATCAAACCCCACCATTATATTCTGCACTCAAAAAAGATGGTGTTCGCTTATATGAATTGGCAAGAAAAGGTGAAACAACAGAAATTAAATCTAGAAAAATAACAATTTTTGAATTTGAAATTACCAAAATTGAGATGCCAAATATTGACTTTAGAGTAGTTTGTAGTAAAGGCACTTATATAAGATCTTTAGCAAACGATTTTGGAAAAGCATTAAAAATAGGGTCTCATCTGTCAGCATTACGTCGAACAAAAAGTGGTAATTTTAATGTAAACAATGCAGTAAGCCCTGAGGATTTTATTTTGAAATTAAATGGTACTTGCTAAAACAAATGTGACACCCAGCTAAACTCTGCAGGCATTTCCCAATAATTATCATACTCCTCTTTAATACTAATCAAATTATCAAATACAATGGTCTTTTTTGAGACTCCTTTATTTTTTATTAACTTTTTAAATGCTGTAATTTCCTTTAGTTGCACATATTCTCCTTGCTTAAAACAAACATTTACTTTATCTAACAAAGTAATTTCAAACTCATCTTCTAAAGAAATAATAAACCCAACCAACTTATCATTTTGATCTATAGATAAAGGAGTTTCTTCAGAAATTACAACAATAATAAACCGTTGGTATTTAATTTCAAAAAATGAATCTACTCTTTCAAAATTATCTAAGAAATTTTTAATTTTTTTATTAAAAACAGGAAATTCATCTTTATAGAATTTCCTGTTTGATGGGTAAATAAAAACCTTTGATGTTTCTGCTAATGTGTTATAATCTATTATCATATTAATGCATGGAATCTAGTAAGTCAACCATTTCTTTTTCAATATTTATACCTTTATCTTTGTTATACCAAAGTTGTAACTCTGTTTTAAAACTAGCATCAATTTCACCATGTTTTTCTTTGTAATCTGACACCATTTTAGTAGCTTTTTTTGAACGTGGACCCCAAGACCCAACTACTTTATTTGAATCTTTTTCAATCACAATTAATTTAGGTATTGACATGGAACCATTGGTTAAAAACTGATTCATCAAAGCTTCATTTTCATCTCTTAAAACAACTTTTAAATCGATTTTTTTATTTGCTTCAGCAAATTTATTTATCAACGGAAGTGTTTGAGCAGCATCGCCACACCAACTTTCAGTCAAAACCAACCAGGTAAAATCTTTTTGAATATTTTGAGTTTTTAAGTCAGCATTTTCTGATAATTTTGTTTGTTTATCCAAACGCTTCATCCGTTTATCATTTAACTTTGTAAAATTGGCTAAAACCTCATTTTGATTTATACCCGTTGATCTTCCTTCTTTCAATAAGTTCAATATCAGTTCTTTATACTCTGTATAACTATAAGCTTTTTGTAAACTATTTTCTATTATTTTTTCCATATTGTGATTTCTTTCTTCTTTAGACGGTGCAAAGATAATACCTAACTAAACATTGTAATGTAAACCTTGTAACATAGATTTTACCAACTCATCCAAACCAATTTTTGCTTTCCAGTTCCAGTCTATATTGGCTTGTGTATCATCAATACTTTTAGGCCAAGTATCTGCAATACCTTGCCTAGAATCTGCTTTATAATTAATTTTAAAATTAGGAATATACTTTTGAATTGCAATTGCCAATTGTTTTGGCGAAAAACTCATTGCAGCAATATTATAAGCAACATAATTTTCTATTTGATCAGATTGCATCAATTGAATTGTTGCATCAATAGCATCATCCATATACATCATTGGTAAGGTTGTGTTTTCGCTTAAAAAACAGGTATATGAGTTGTTATTTTTTATTGCTTCATAAAATATTTCTACAGCATAATCTGTAGTGCCACCTCCTGGAATTGTTTTATAACTAATAATTCCCGGGTAACGGATGCTTCTAACATCAATCCCATATTTTTTACTATAATAGGAGCACCAATTTTCACCGGCAAACTTACTAATACCGTAAACGGTTGCTGGTTTAATTATAGTATCTTGAGGTGTATTTACACTTGGTGTATCTGGACCGAAAACCGCCATAGAACTTGGCCAAAATATCTTATCAATAATCTTGTTTTTTGCCAAATTAAGTATATTAAACAAAGAATTCATATTTAAAGCCCATGCTCTTTGAGGGCTTATTTCTGCTATAGCCGAAAGCACTGCCGCCATTAAATATATTTGTTTAACATTATGTTTTTTTACAACATCAAGAATGTCATCTTTATTTGTAACGTCTAACAATTCAAAAGGACCTGATTCCATTACCTCGTGATTTCCTTTTCTAATATCCGAAGCAATTATGTTTTCGTTGCCATAAATTTGCCGTAATTTTAAAACAAGCTCTGTTCCTATTTGACCACTTGAGCCAATTATTAATATTTTTGAAGTCATTATTTTATTTATTTGAGACTGCAAATATAATGAAAACCAAACGTTCAAACTAAACTCTATTCTGAACAAAACCTAAATAATTTTTCCTATTTTTGGTTTTTAATTATTCGCTTAATGGACATGAAAAATATTTTTTCTATTTTTTTATTATTATTCCTACTCTCATGTAATAAAGTGAAATCTACAAAAGAGGGAATTGTTGCTCAAGACACCATTCAGACTAGCCTAATTAAAGC
>DAOUTI010000231.1 GCA_030626795.1 Flavobacteriaceae bacterium | reverse complement strand
TTATAAAACCCTTGTTTGGTTTTACTACCTAACCATTTGTTTTCCATCATGGTTTCTATATAGGCAGGAAGTTTAAATAAATCGTGAGCTTCATCATTTGGCACACCTTTATATAGACCATTTGCAACATGAACCAAAGTATCTAAACCAACAACATCAACCGTTCTGAAGGTAGCTGATTTTGGACGACCAATAACAGGGCCAGTAAGTTTGTCCACTTCTTCAATAGTTAAGCCTAAATCTTTAACCGCATGAAATAAACTCATAATGCCAAAAATACCGATTCTATTTCCAATAAATGCAGGAGTATCTTTTGCTAAAACTGATGTTTTACCTAAATACTTTTCACCATACATCATTAAAAAATCTGTTACCCCTTGATCGCAATTAGGACCAGGAACAACTTCAAACAATTTTAAATAACGAGGAGGATTAAAAAAGTGTGTTACAGCAAAATGTTTTTGAAAATCTTCACTTCTTCCTTTATTCATAAATTGAATAGGGATACCTGAAGTATTTGATGTAATTAAAGTCCCTTTTTTACGATATTTTTCAATTTTCTCAAAAACTTGTTGTTTGATGTCTAATCTTTCAACAACAACTTCCATTACCCAATCTACATCTTTAATTTTATGTAAATCATCATCTAAATTACCAGTTGTAATTCGAGAAGCAAATTTTTGATCGTAAATAGGAGCGGGTTTTGACTTTAAAGAAGCTTTTAAACTATCATTAACAATACGGTTTCTTACCATTTTATTTTCTAAAGTTAAACCTTTTGCTTCTTCTTGTTTGTTCAACTCACGCGGAACAATATCAAGCAATAACACTTCAACACCAATGTTGGCAAAGTGACATGCAATACCTGATCCCATAATACCCGAACCAACTACTGCAATTTTTTTAATATGTCTTTTTTTCATAAATAGGGCTATTTATATATAATTTACTTGTGGTTATTGAATATCATTTTTTGGTTAATCAGTTTGTTTATCAAATCTGTAACTTCAAAAAAATGACTTATTTTTTCTTCTGATATATTTTCTTTAACAGTTTGGTTAAATTTAAAAACGGATTCTTTTGAGATTTCTCTCTTTTTTACACCTAATTCAGTCAGTTTAATAAAAACACTTCTACCATCCTCAGGGTTTTTTTCTCTATAAATAAAACCTTTATCTTCCATATTTTTTAATATCCTTGACAAACTTGTCGCTTCCATTCCCATAGAAGGACCTAGGGCAGTTGAAGGAGTACCTTTTTCAAAATCGATATATAATAAAGCCATTGCCATTGCCATTGTACTTTGATGTTTTAATGCTTGCTCATTATAAGTTTTGGCAACAGCTTGCCATGTTGCTCTTAATGCATGGTCTATTGTTTTATCCTTTTCCATGCCTCAAATATATAAAAAAATACTATGCACGCATAGTAAAATTTAAAATAAATTGTAATTTAAATATAATTAATCGTAATTTTAACCAAATAAATCAGCAACAACCAAAAGATAAAATCTATGAAAACACAAGAGTTAATAGGTAAAATAATTATTGAAGAAAATATAAGTCCAATTGATAGAAATAAAATTAAGAACACTTTTGTTGTACATATTCCAAATCCTTTAGCATCTTATTATAGTAGGTTTACAGAAGTCAATCGCCCAAATTCAATTGTTTTAATAACGAAAAATCCAGTATCTTTTGAAAGAGTTTTAAGAGCTACAAAAAAAATAAATGCGGCTGAAGGCATGAAAATACATGGAGCCAAATGTGAAATTAATACTGGCAGCAGAAAATATAGTGGTATAAGAATAAAAGGCATTGAGAGATATACTGATATAGAAAAAATACAGCAAGATTATATTAATGAAGGATTTGAGCTTAGAAAGAATGAAAGAATGAGTAATGATACGAATGCATTAATTAAAGTAAATAAATTTTTTGATTTGAATCAAGTTGATGAGAGTATTTTTCAATCTCCAAATAATAAGAATAGGTTTTATATTGAAATTCCTAAAGATGTGGATTGGAATAAATTTAGAGATTTAACTTTTGATATAAAAAACAACGTATCTGTAACCAATTATGATATAGCAAAAGGAATTTTTTATAAAAATGATGGTATAACCGATATGCTTAGAGTTATAAAGCCTAATATTACTTTAGAAATGGTTAAAGAAATTCAACAAAAATATTTTGATCGATTGTCTTAAATATTAATTTTTTAAAGCCTCTTTTAATTAAAATAATTAAATTCCATTTTATTATATTTGAAAAATATAATAGTATATATGGAAAATATCTTAGTAGCTGAAAATATTGATAAAAATTTTGGTGAATTTAAAGCATTAAATAATATCTCCCTTGAAGTACCCAAAGGGAGTATTTATGGTCTTCTAGGTCCTAATGGGGCAGGAAAAACAACATTTATTAGAATAATCAACCAAATTACTATGCCAGATCAAGGTGTAATTTATTTTGATGGAAATAAACTACAACCCAATGATGTACATTATATTGGTTACTTACCTGAAGAAAGAGGCTTGTATAAACGGATGAAAGTTGGAGAACAGGCTTTGTATTTGGCTCAATTAAAAGGACTTTCAAAAAGTGATGCTAAGAAAAAATTAAATTATTGGTTTGAGAAATTTGAAATAGGTGCGTGGTGGAATAAAAAAGTAGAAGAGCTATCTAAAGGAATGGCTCAAAAACTACAATTTATTATTACTGTTTTACACGAACCCAAGCTTTTAATTTTTGATGAACCATTTAGCGGTTTTGATCCAATCAATGCAAATTTAATTAAAGATGAAATATTAAACC
>DAOUTI010000106.1 GCA_030626795.1 Flavobacteriaceae bacterium | reverse complement strand
GGGTGAATAAACTCAATTTTTCTTGCGTGTAAATGAATACCTCCATTTTTATTACTACGGTTAAAACCATATTTTAAATCCCCTTTAATGGGAGAGCCAATATTTGCTAACTGACACCTTATTTGATGGTGACGACCAGTTTCTAAATCAATTTCTAGTAAAGTGTAATTGTCTAATTTTTGAATTACTTTGTAGTGTAGAACTGCTTTTTTACTTCCTTCAATTAAAGAGTGGTAAGCTGTTGATTTATTATTTTTTGGATTCTTTTTTAGATAACTAATAAGAGTATCTTTTTCCTTTATAGGAGTATTCTTTACAATAGCCCAATATGTTTTTTTAATGGTTTTTTCTCGGAGCATTTTATTTAGACGCTCTAAAGCTTTTGAGGTTCGAGCAAAAATAACAATACCGCTTGTTGGTCGATCTAACCGATGTACAACTCCTAAAAAAACATTGCCTGGTTTGTTGTATTTTTCACCTATATACTCTTTTACAACATCACTTAATGGTTTGTCGCCAGTTTTATCACCTTGTACAATATCTCCAACACGTTTATTGATTATTATAAGGTGGTTGTCTTCAAATAATACTTGTAAATTATCTTTTGTGCTATGCATTTTATGAGCTTAAAAAAGTGTAAAAATACAAATTTATTATCCTATGAAAATGGAATTAATTATTTAAATGAAATGTGACCAAAGTAACATGGTGAAGATTAAACTTTATAACTGAATATTAGTCTTAATAAAAATAATATTAATTAATAAAAATAAAAAAAATGAAATTTATTATGTATTTATTGTTGCCAATCTTGTTTTTAGGATGTAATGATACAGATGAAATAGAAGATGTTGATGATACACTTTCTAAGCAAGAAATAGAAGACTTACAGTTCTTAAAAGAGGAAGAAAAATTAGCACGCGACGTGTATTTGTATTCGTATGATTTATATGGTCAAAACATATTTAAAAATATTTCAAATAGTGAGCAATCACACATGAATAGTGTTGCCGTAATTTTAGAGAAATATGGTGTTGAGGATTTGTCTCTTGTAGAAAGAGGAAAATTTTCTAATACAGATTTACAAAGTCTATATGTTGATTTAACAAATTTAGCTTCAGAGTCATTAGAGGGTGCATTAATTGCTGGTGCAACTATTGAAGATTTAGACATCAATGATATAAATAGTTTTATTGGAAACACAAGGTTTCAAGATATTGGCGATATGTATGCACTGTTGAATTGCGGTTCGAGAAATCATTTAAGAGCGTATATAAATAATTTAGAAGGAATAGGGGGTTTTTATATACCTCAATTTTTGTCTTTAGATGAGTATAATAGCATAATTAATAGTGATAATGAGAAGTGTAATAATTAATATAAAGGATTTAAAATGAAAAATAAAATAATTTACTTTTTTTTGGCAGGATTGCTATTTGTTTCGTGTAATGAAAATAAAAAGGAGTTGAGTCAGGTTGTTGATAATACGCAAGCGACTACGGAATATAAGCAAGAGTCTAATGAGGCTTATACATTACTTAAAAATCAATGTTATGCTTGTCATAGTGTTAGCTCAATTTCGCATGATGAGATAATAGCTCCGCCTATGGTAGCTGTAAAAAGAAGATATTCAAGAATGTATGATAATAAAGAAGATTTTGTGGAAGCAATTTCAAAATGGGCATTAAACCCCGAAAAGGAAAATGCAATAATGAGAGGCGCGGTTGTACAATTTGATGTGATGCCCAAGCAAGTTTTTAAAGAAGAGGATTTGAAAAAAATTGCGGCATATATTTATGATAATGAGTTAGAAGAGCCAGATTGGTTCAAGAAACATGAAAAAGAAATGCATGGTGGAAATGGTAGAGGAAAGGGAATGGGTAGAAACCAATAAGTTAATTGTAAACCAAAGCTTAACCTAAAAACTAGGCTAAGCTTTGATTTATAGAGTCGATATATTTTAATAATTCATCTTTGCCATCTTGAGTTGTTGAAGATGTTATAAAAGTTGGTGGTAATTCTTCCCAAGTTTGTAACATAATTCTTTTATAGGTCGCAATATTTTTTGGAAGAGTTGATTGATTTAATTTGTCTGCTTTTGTAAACACGACGGCAAAGGGAATTCCGTTTTCACCTAAATATTCCATAAAATCTAAATCTATTTTTTGAGGCTCATGACGTGAGTCAACCAATACAAAAGTGTTAACCAATTGTTTTCTTTTATCAAAATATTCTTTAATGAATTTTTGAAAAGTATTGCGCATATTTCTTGAAGCTTTTGCATAACCATAACCAGGTAAATCAACTAAAAACCAATTGTCATTAATAATAAAGTGATTGATTAATTGTGTCTTTCCTGGTTTTCCTGATATTTTTGCTAAACCTTTGTGGTTGGTTAACATGTTGATTAAAGAAGATTTACCAACATTTGACCTGCCAATAAAAGCATATTCAGGTAAATCGTCTTCTGGACATTTAGCAACATTGGCATTGCTAATAACAAATTTTGCAGTTTTTATTTTCATTTATTGTTATTGTTTTAGTTGCATTTATTTTAAATGTAAGTAAAAAAAAATCATATTTTGGGTAAGATTTTAATTTTTTAATGTTTTTGATTTATTAATTTTTGTTATTTCAAATTCATTTAAATTAATGCTGTAAAAACCTCGAGATGCGGTTAGAGAATATTCATTTTCTTTATAGCCCCCAAGTAAATATAGCATATTGTTGGTGTAATATAATTCAGAAAATTTAAAAAATAAATCAATTAAATATTCATTTAGCTCTTTTGTAATTATATTATAAGTTAGTATTTTTCCATTTTCAAATATATATATAATATTGTTATTATAAGTTAGAGCAGGCCTATCAATACCATAAAACAGTTGTCCTTCTTTTTTCCATTTACCAGTATTTAGGTCAATAGATTCTATATCTTCTAAAGGTTTTTTGTTATAACCACCTATCAAATAAATTTTATCGTTAACTATAACTCCTTTAGTTTCTTTAGAGGTGGGCATGTCTGCTAGTTCGTACCAATATCCTGATTTCAAATTGTATAAATGAATTTTATTTGAATATTCTTTAAATCCATTTTTTTTTATTTCAGTAGAGCCACCTATTATAATTAGGTTATCATTTTTTAAAAAAGAAGCAAAGTTTACAGCTTGATGTGGATTGGCATTATCTATTAAAATAGTATCATTCTTTATGTCAAACACTTCAATTTTATCATCTAAATATTCGAATTTTTTACTTTTGGATAGCTTTATACCTCCAAGTACATATATTTTATCATTAAAAAAATGAATATTGTTATATGCTCTATTTCTAAATTTCAAATTAGATGTTTTCCAAGTATTTGTTGCTGTATTATATATGGATAAGTCACTACTAAAATGTTGGAATAAAAAATTATAACGAGCTTTATTAACCAAATCTAAAATGGATAGATTAGGTTTAGGATCAACCATACTTAAAGTTTTTAAAACATAATCTGTAATATGAGAAGCATTTCCACCAATTACATATATTTTATTGTTAATCATTAAAGATCCAAATGAATATAAGCCTTTTTTTAATGGCTTTAATTTATTGAAATGTATTCTTGGTTTTAGTTTTTTGTTTGAAAAAACCGTTACCTTTTCAAGGTTTTGTAGGTTAGGAGAAAGATGTATTACGTAATTGCTTTCTTTTATTTTTGACAGAGGAATTTTTGTTGTTGTGTATCCTATATGAGAAATAATTAAACTGTCGTTTTTACTTTCTTTTGATTTAATTTTTAAGTGAAATTCACCTTTTTTATTTGTGATGTTTCCATTCACTGAATTTTTTAGATAAACGTGAGCGCCAATTAAAAGTTTATTGGTGTTTTTATCTAATACGACTCCTTTTATATTTTGAGCAAAAGAAAAGAAATTTATAAGTAAAAAAAAGACAGTTAAAATCTTCAAAATTTATTTTTTTTCAGTACTTGTTAGCTATCTTAAGAATATTACTATTTATGTTTAAAGATGCTTTTTTAGCCAAGCTTCTAAATAAGTATTAAATTGTTTTGGGTGTTCCATCATTGGAGCATGACCACATTTTTCAAACCAGTAAAGTTCTGAATTTGGTAGTAGTTTATGAAATTCTTCAGCAACCTCTGGCGGAGTTACACTGTCATTTTTACCCCAAAGTAAGCAAGTAGGTTGCTTCATGTCGGGTAAATCTTTAGACATATTATGCCTAATTGCACTTTTCGCAATAGCCAAAGTTCGTATTAGCTTACTTCTGTTATTTAGCGTTTCAAAAACATCATCAACAACCTCTTTAGTAGCTATTTTTGGGTCGTAAAAAACATCTTGGGTTTTTTTCTTAATATATTCGTAATCGCCTCTTTTTGGGTAGCTTCCACCCATAGCGTTTTCATACAATCCCGAACTTCCGGTAAGTACTAGTCCAGAAACATTTTCAGGATTTAATGTGGTGTGATATAATGCAACATGACCTCCAAGTGAGTTTCCTATTAAGATATATTTTTCAAGACCTAAATGTTTTGCAAAATTCTTTACAAAACTAGATAAGTTTTTAACGTTAGTTTTTAATAAAGGCAATGAATATAATGGTAACTCAGGCATAATTACTCTGTAACCAATATTAGAAAAATGACTAAAAACACCATCGAAATTACTTAAATTACCCATAAGGCCATGTAAAATAATTAATGGAGTTCCCTTACCAGATTCTTGATAGGTATATATTTTTTCTTTTTTAAGGGTGTATTTCATCTAAACAAAAGTTTCTAAGCAATTTGCAAATTTAAATAATTTGGTTCAAAGTACTAATTTTCTAAACATTACTTCAAATAAATTTTAACAAAAATAACAAAAACTATTTAAACAATTGTAAGACAACTAAATAAATGAGAAAATGAAAAGTTATCAACAAAGTGGTAAAAAATGGTAAATAGTGGTAAAAAACTTTATATTTGTCATAAGAAATTAATCTTTAATCAATTTAGTGGTAAATTTAATTGGGACATATGAATGTAAAGCGGATGTGAAAGGTAGATTAATGCTGCCTTCTACTGTTAAAAAACAGCTATCTAGTATTTTACAAGATGGTTTTGTTTTAAAACGTTCTGTATTTCAGCCATGTTTAGAATTGTACCCTATGGGTGAGTGGAATGCTATGATGAGTAAAGTTAATAAACTAAATAGGTTTGTTAAGAAGAATAATGATTTTATTAGAAGATTTACTGCAGGTGTAAAAATAATAGAGTTAGATGTGTCAGGAAGAATGTTGATTCCAAAAGATTTGCATTCATTCGCTGGAATTTCTAAAGAAGTGGTTTTATCTTCCTCGGTAAATATTATTGAAATTTGGGACAAAGCCAAATATGAAAAAGCTATCAATGAGGCTACTGTTGATTTTGCTGACTTAGCAGAAGAAGTAATGGGGAACTTAAATGAAGATGGCGATGAATTATCATAATCCAGTTTTACTTTCTGAAAGTATTGACGGTTTGAATATAAATCCAAGCGGAATATATGTTGATGTGACTTTTGGAGGAGGCGGGCATTCTAAAGAAATATTAAATCGATTAGGGCTGGACGGTAAACTATTTGCATTTGATCAAGATGAAGATGCTTTGCAAAATGAAATTGACGATGAAAGGTTTGTTCTAATTCATGAAAATTTTCGATTCATAAAAAGATTTTTACGATTTCAAGGTGTTACAAAGGTAGATGGAATATTAGGAGATCTAGGAGTTTCTTCTCATCAATTCGATGAAGCAGAAAGGGGTTTTTCTACTCGATTTGATGCCGATTTAGATATGCGAATGGATCAGCAAGGAGATTTGTCAGCTTATCATGTAATAAATAAGTATGAAGAAGAGAAATTGAGTTCTGTTTTATTTCAATATGGTGAATTACGCAATGCAAGAGCTTTGGCAAAAGAGATTGTTATTTCAAGAGTAAATAATGAAATAAAAACAAGTTTTGAATTAAAACAAGTTTTACAACGGTTTCTTCCAAAATCAAAAGAGCATAAAATACTAGCGCAAATTTTTCAGGCAATTCGTATTGAGGTAAATCAAGAGATTGAGGTCTTGAAAGAATTTTTATTGCAAACGCCTGGTTTATTAAAAACAGAAGGGCGGTTAAGTGTTATTTCATATCATTCACTTGAAGATAGGCTTGTAAAAAGATTTATCCAAAATGGTTTGTTTGAAGGCGAACCCGAAAAAGATTTTTATGGAAACATTAGTGGTGTCCCGTTTAAAAAAGATGGAAAATTAATTGTGCCATCACAAAAAGAAATTAAAGAAAATAGCAGGGCAAGAAGCGCAAAATTAAGAATAGCGATTAAAAATAAAGAAGTGTAATTATAAAATGTCAAAAATAAAACAAATAACTCATGATATTTTAAAAGGTAAGTTTCTTGTTGATGAAGATGCAAAGAAAAATTGGGGCTTTATTATATTTTTAACAATACTTGCTTTACTAATGATAACAAGTTCACATCAAATAGATAAAAAAGTTCAAAAAATAGCACAATTAAATAAGAAAAAAAGAGAGTTGAGATCACAATATGTGGCAACAAAATCAGACTTGATGAAATTAAAAATGGAATCAAGTATCTCAAAAAAATTAGAAGAAAACGGATTGTTTGTTTCTCAAACACCACCAATAAAAATCAAAGTAAGTATTAGCAAATAATTATGGCAGTTCAAAAAAAACAAATATTAAACAAAGCCTATTTAATTACTGGTTTTATGTTTTTGTTTGCGATTGCTATCGTATATAAATTGGTGCAAATTAAGTTTATTGACGGAGATGGTTATAGAGAAATTGCAGAGCAGGGTACAATAAAAACATTTGAAATTGCTGCAAATAGAGGAAGTGTTTACACTTCTGATGGTAGCTTATTGGCAACATCCGTATCGAAATTTGATGTGAGGATGGATGTGGTTACTGTTTCTGATAAAGATTTTGAAGCAGGAATTAAAGGATTGAGTAAGTCTTTATCAAAAATGTTAGGCAAAAGCGCTGGTTTTTATGAAAATTATATCCGTAAAGCTAGAGCAAATAAAAACAGGTATTTATTTATAACACGAAATTTAAGTTATAATGATTATCAGAAATTAAAAACTTTTCCAATTTTTAAATTAGGAACCTATAGAGGAGGTTTTATTGTGGGGCAGCGTACTGTTCGTGAGCATCCAATTGGTAAAATTGCTGAACGGGCAGTTGGTTATGATGATTACCGGGGAAAGGTTGGTATTGAAGGGAGTTTCTATGAATTTTTAAGAGGGAAAAACGGTAAAAGATTAAAACAAAAGATTGCAAAAGGGCAATGGAAACCGTTAAATGACAACAATGAAATCGAGCCTATTGATGGAAAAGATATTATAACAACTATCGATTTGAATATTCAGGATGTTGCTCATCATGCTCTTTTAGCACAACTGGAAAAGTTTGAGGCCGATCACGGAACTGTTGTTGTAATGGAAACCAAAACAGGAGAGGTCAAAGCGATATCTAATTTAGGAAGGACTTCGAAAGGAACCTATTACGAACAAAGAAACTATGCGATATATGAAACCTATGAGCCCGGATCAACTTTTAAGTTGATGGGGATGGTGGTGGCCTTGGAAGATAAAGTTATCGATACGTCAAAAGTTATCGATACAGAAAAAGGAGTAATCTATTTCCATGGAAAAAGAGTAAAAGATTCGCATCCTGGAGGGTATGGTAAAATATCGGCAGCACGAGTTTTTGAAGTGTCTTCAAATGTTGGTATTGTTAAAATTGTGAATGAGCACTATAAAGACAACCCAAATAAATTTATTGAAGGATTAAAAAGAATGGGTATTGATAAAAAGATTGGATTACCAATAAAAGGAGAAGGAATTCCTCTTATTCCAAACCCAAAAGATAAAAAGAAATGGAACGGACTCTCATTGCCATGGATGGCCTATGGTTATGGTGTTGAGCTTACACCTTTGCAAATTCTAACTTTTTATAATGCGATAGCCAATAATGGGGAAATGGTAAAGCCAAGATTTGTAAGAGAGATTAGAACCCAAAGCAATGTAGTTACTAAGTTTAAAAAAGAAATAATAAATCCGAAAATCTGTTCGCAATCTACTGTAGATCAGGTTAAAGAAATGATGGTAAATGTGGTAAAAAGAGGTACAGCCACAAATATTTATGATGAAAATTTCTCTATGGCAGGTAAAACTGGAACCGGTCAAGCCGAATACTGGACCGATGAAACAAAGTACATCTCGTCGTTTGTTGGCTATTTCCCTGCAGATGAACCAAAATATTCATGCATTGTAGTAATTCATAAGCCTAATAAAAAACTGGGTTATTATGGTAACATCGTAGCGGCGCCAGTTTTCAAACAAATTGCTCGTAAAATTTACACAGAAACTCCGGTACAAAAAGAAATAACATTTGATTCAAGTTTAGCTACAATGTCTAAAGGTTATGATGTGTATTATAAAAAAGCAAATCAAAATTATAAAACGGTTCCAAATGTGAAAAATATGCCAGGAATGGATGCGATTTCTTTACTTGAAAATTTAGGATTTAAAGTGAGTTTTAAAGGTATTGGAAAAGTAATATCACAATCTGTAAAACCAGGTATGGATTTGAAAAAAGGAAAAATAATAATATTGAATTTATCATAAATAGATTGAAAAATTTAAAAGACATACTATATAAAGTTGCTGTTGAGGCTGTGGTTGGTTCTACAGAAATTGATGTTCAAACTGTTGCGTTTGATTCTCGAAAAGTAATATTAGGAACTTTATTTGTGGCGCAAAAAGGATTGATTTTTGATGGGCATAAGTTTATTGATAAAGCAATTGATAATGGAGCTACGATAATAGTTTGTGAAGAATTCCCAAAAAATATATTTCCAAAAAAAACGTATATAAAAGTTAAAGATAGTAATGAAGCATTGGCAATTATTGCTTCAAATTTTTATGATAATCCATCAGAAAAATTAAAACTTATTGGAGTAACCGGAACCAATGGAAAAACTACCATTGCTACCTTGTTGTATAGGTTGTTTAAAAAAGCAGG
>DAOUTI010000151.1 GCA_030626795.1 Flavobacteriaceae bacterium | reverse complement strand
GATGGTAACTTGAATTCTAAAAAATTAGAAATTAGTCAAGTAAATCAAAAATTAGAAAAATTAGCAACAAAAATTCATAAAAGAAGAGCAAAAGCAATTCATGTTTTTACAAAACAGATGGAATCCATTTTGAGTCGTTTAGAAATGAAAAATACGAGGTTCTCTATCCAATTAATTCCAAGTGAAATATTATTATCTAATGGGAAAGATAAATTAGAGTTTTTGATTTCTGCAAATAAAGGTTTGTCGTTTGAAAGTTTAAAAAAAGCAGCTTCTGGAGGAGAAATGTCACGAATCATGTTGGCAGTTAAATCCATTTTATCTAAATACACCAAATTACCAGCGATAATATTTGATGAAATTGATACTGGTGTTTCGGGTGAAGTTTCTAATAAAATTGCGGAAGTGATGCAGCAAATGAGTGAGAATATGCAAGTAATTACCATTACACATTTACCTCAAATTGCAGCTAAAGGTAATCAGCACTATAAGGTTTATAAAGAAGAAATAAATAATAATATCCATACCAATATTAAGCTGCTTAATAATGAAGAGCGGACAGTTGAATTGGCTGAAATGTTAGGAGGCAAACAGATAACCGATTCCGCATTAGCGCACGCAAAACAGCTTTTAGCTTAAAAAGTTTTAAAATTAAAATAATGGTTTAACTTTGTCACTTTTGTAACCAATAGGTATTGGGTATTAAAAATGAAATCAATTAGACAGATAAATAAAACACGAGTTAAAATAAATAATAAAATATGTACAATTTATTAAAAGGTAAAAAAGGAATCATTTTTGGAGCATTAGATGAAAATTCAATTGCATGGAAAGTAGCAGAAAGAGCTCACGAAGAAGGAGCAACATTTGTATTAACCAATGCACCAATCGCTATGCGAATGGGTGAAATTAAAAACTTGGCTGAAAAAACTGGTTCTGAAATTATACCTGCAGATGCTACTTCAATGGAAGATCTTGAAAATTTGGTAGAGAAATCTATGGAGATTTTAGGTGGTAAAATTGATTTTGTTTTACACTCTATAGGTATGTCTATCAATGTGCGTAAAGGAAATCACTATACCAATTCAAATTATGATTTTACACATAAAGGTTTTGATGTGTCAGCGCTTTCATTTCACCGAGTAATGAATGTTTTGTACAATAAAAAAGCAATGAGTAATTGGGGTAGTATTGTTGCGCTTACTTATATGGCAGCACAGCGTGTTTTTCCTGATTATAATGATATGGCCGATAATAAAGCATATTTAGAATCTATAGCAAGAAGTTTTGGTTATTACTTTGGTAGAGATTATAAAGTTCGTGTAAATACAATTTCTCAATCGCCAACACAAACAAGAGCTGGTAGTGGAGTAAAAGGATTTACCGGATTTTTAAATTATGCTGAAAAAATGTCACCTCTTGGTAACGCATCTGCTTTAGAATGTGCAGATTATACGATTACTATGTTTTCCGATTTAACTAAAATGGTTACTCTGCAAAACTTGATGCATGACGGTGGATTCTCAAATATGGGAATTAGTGATGTTATTATGGATGATTTTATTGATATAACTGAAGAATAATATTTTCTTTATCAACTGATAAAAAATCGAGAATATTTTGAGTTTTACTCATTATTTTCTCGATTTTATTTTTAAATTTAATGTCTCATAAAACTATATTTTTTTATTGTACTTTTCTATAATCATACCCGTATTTAATCGCCCAGATGAATTGGATGAACTGCTGCAAAGTATTTCTATGCAGTTAAACGCATCTCAATTTGAAGTTGTTGTTGTTGAAGATGGTTCTGATGAAGCTTCTGAAAAAATTATAAAAAATTATAAAAATAAGCTACAATTAAAATATTTTTATAAAGAAAATTCAGGGCCAGGAGATAGTCGTAATTTTGGTATGCAAAAAGCTAAGGGTGATTATTTTATCATTTTAGATTCTGATTGTATTTTACCAGAAAATTATTTGAACGAAGTTGAAAACGCTTTAGAACAAAATTATACGGATGCTTATGGAGGCGCAGATGCAGCGCATGTAAACTTTACTACTACCCAAAAAGCAATCAATTATAGTATGACTTCTTTTCTTACCACAGGCGGGTTAAGAGGAAGTGAGAAGGCTAGAAATAAATTTCAATTGCGAAGTTTTAATATGGGTATTTCTAAAAAAGCATTTGAAGTGACCAAAGGTTTTTCAAAACAACATTTTGGCGAAGATATTGATCTTACTTTTAAACTTTGGGAAAACAAATTTGAAACCCAGTTTATTGCCAATGCATTTGTTTATCACAAACGAAGAGCAACATGGCAACAATTTTTTAGGCAGACATATAATTTCGGCGCAGCACGACCTATTTTAAATAAAATGCATCCCAATACAGCAAAAATCACTTTTTGGTTTCCATCCTTATTTATCATTGGTTTTATTATAGCAATAATTTTTTCCCTTTCGGGGAATGATATTATGCTATTTCTTTACGGAATATATTTTGCCGTAATTTTTTTCGATGCCATCAATAAAAACAGATGTTATGGAGAAACTTGTTTTGCTTCCATAAAAACAGGATTATTTGCTATTGTAGCAACTTTTGTACAATTTTTCGGATATGGTTTGGGCTTTTTACAATCCATTTTTAGATTAAATATCTTAAAGAAAACCAAAGAAAAAGCTTTTCCAGAAATGTTTAAATAAAAGGTTTCAAATTCATTAAATTTGCCCTCTTTCAAATTAGATTATGAACTACGCTAAAAATATATTAGAAACTATTGGTAATACACCAATGGTAAAACTCAATAAAATTGTAAAAGAAGTTGATGCTTTGGTTTTGGCTAAAGTAGAAACTTTTAACCCTGGTAATTCGGTTAAAGACCGTATGGCGGTTAAAATGATTGAAGATGCCGAAAAAGCAGGCTTTTTAAAACCTGGAGGTACAATTATTGAAGGTACATCGGGTAATACAGGTATGGGTTTAGCCATTGCTGCAAATGTCAAAGGCTATAAATGTATTTTTGTAATGGCCGATAAACAATCTAAAGAAAAAGTAGATATTTTACGTGCTTTAGGAGCCGAAGTTGTTGTTTGTCCGACGCATGTTGAGCCAGATGACCCACGTTCCTATTATTCAGTTTCAAAAAGATTATCAGAAGAAACCCCAAATTCTTGGTATGCTTTGCAATATGATAACTTATCAAATACTGCTGCACATTATGAAAGTACAGGTCCTGAAATTTGGGAACAAACAGATGGTAAAATCACGCATTTTGTAGTTGGTGTTGGAACAGGCGGAACCATATCAGGTGTTGGTAAATATTTAAAAGAGAAAAATCCGAATATTAAAATTTGGGGAATTGATACTTATGGATCTGTTTTTAAAAAATACCATGAAACAGGTATTTTTGATCAAAATGAAATATATTCTTATATCACAGAAGGGATTGGTGAAGATATTTTACCTAAAAATGTAAATTTTGATGTTATTGATGGGTTTGAAAAAGTAACTGATAAAGATGGAGCAGTTTATACTCGTAAATTAGCTTTAGAAGAAGGTATTTTTGTTGGTAATTCTGCAGGTTCTGCAATAAAGGGTCTACTACAATTAAAAGATAAATTCAAGTCAGATGATGTTGTGGTTGTTTTATTTCATGATCATGGTAGCAGATATGTAGGTAAAATGTTTAATGATGATTGGATGCGTGAAAGAGGGTTTTTAGAAGAAAAAGTAAAATATGCTACGGATTTAATTAAAAGTCATATGGACAAACCTTTAGTTTCGGTTAAAACGGAAGAATTGGTTTCTCATGCTATTGAAAGAATGCGTCAATATAAAATTTCACAATTACCTGTTGAAGATAGTACAGGTTTTGTGGGTTCTTTAGACGAAAGCGATTTGTTTAGGTTGTATTTTGAAGATAAAAATATTGCAGATAAGCCAATAAAAGAGGTGATGCAAAAAGCTTTTCCTGTTGTTTATAAAAATGCATCAGTTGAAGAAATATCTAAATTAATCAATAAAAATAACCAAGCTGTTTTGGTAGATTTAGGCAATGATAAATTTCATATCATTACTAAACACGATGTGATAAGTGTGATTAGATAATTATTCGTCATAATTCGGATACCAATCCCTAAGTCTAACATCAATATTTAAACCTGCCTTGTCAACAAGAGTTTTGAAGGCTTCAATATCACTAAAATTTGGTTTACCTCGGTAGTGATAAGGATAAACTATTTTTGGCTGAAGCTCTAAAACTGCACTTGCTGCTTGATGAATATCCATTGTATATGGTAGATTCATACAAATAAATGCAACATCAATACCCTTTAATTTTCTCATCTCTTTGATATCTTCTGTATCTCCAGAAATATAAATTTTCTTCTCTCCTAGAATTAAAATATAACCATTACCTCTTCCTTTGGGGTGTTTTGCATCAGGGGTTTCAGGTAAATTGTACATCGGAATAGCTTTTATAGAAATTCCATCTTTTTTAAGAATATCTCCATTGTTCATAATATTTAAATTTTCATGATATTCTTTAGGTAATTTATCAGCAACAGCTTGTGGAACAATAAATTTAGCTTCTTTAGTTTTTATTTCTTTTAAAGTTTGAAGATCTAAATGATCTCCGTGAATATCAGTAATTAGAATAAGGTTTGGGTCTTGTATATTTTTAAATGCATTTACACCACCATAAGGGTCAATATAAATAGTTTTTTCTTGATATTGTATAACCAATGTGCCATGTAAAACAGGTTGAATAATAATATTACCATGATCAGTATATAAACTATCTGCTTTAGGTATTTGTGCAAAAAAAGAATAAGAAATGATAAAAAATAGCGTTGTAATTGTAAATTTATTTTTCATGATTTTTTAATTTAAAGATCAGTAGAATTTTTTAAAAGTTTTTTCTCACTTCATTTTTCAAAAAGGCAAGTGCAGTTTGGGTTGGAACTTCATTATTTAAAGTCTGTTGTAAAATATGTTCTCTTAATTGCTCAGCAGTTGTTATTTCTGTATTGGCAGCACTTGTTCTAATCATTTGAGAAATTCCGTTTTTGGCTGCAACAATTGCATTCCAACCAGAGTCGGTTACATATATTTGTTGTGCAAGATTATGTTCAAATTCTTGGTCAATATTTTGAATCAGTTTATTGTGATAGTTTATGGCATTTGTACCAGTAGGCTTTATTCTAACCAGTAGCTTGGTTGGAGAAATTCTTTCTAAAAAAAGAGTTAAGCGCTCATAGGCTTGTAGTCTAATTGGTAACGCTAAATTTTGTTTCTCTTTAAGTAAAATAAAATTTCTTCTTTTGTCTTCGCTAGTAATATGGTATTTAAAAAAATATAAAGCCACTAATCCGGTTATAATTGCAGGTAATGTATAGCTTAATAATTCAATCCATTTATTGGTTTCCATAATTTTTTATTTGATAAGTTCCTCAAAAATAAATGATGTTTTTAAAACTACAATGTTTTTTTTATTAAAATGATAATTATCATAATTAACACATTTTTAAGCGTGTAAATTTGCTAATTATTAACCGGTTGGTAATTCAAATAATGAAAATCATAATATTACAGCGTTGGGCGTAATATTTGCTACTTTAAAAAAAATAATTACTATGTTTGAAAACAATACGAACCAAAAAAATTGATTATTATGCTTAACAAATTATCTAAATTAGTATTTTTATTATTTACCTCGGTTGCCATAGCGCAAACAGGTCATTTAATGCAGGGCGTTGGCGCTGTAAACATGTCAATGGGTGGAGCCGCAACGGCACAACCATTAGATATTAGTGGTGCGATGCAATGGAACCCTGCAGCACTTTCAGTTTTTGATGGTTCAATTTTAAAATTAGATGTAGGTATGTTTAAAGGAACACCTACATTGTATTCATCTCTTCCTGCTAACGCTATGTGGCAACCAGGTGATTTTGGACCAGGTGCTCCAGGCTCACCACCAGTTACAGGTTCTACAGAATCTGAATTAGGTTATAATGTGATGCCAGCTCTAGGTTTTGCTTGGGGTAAAGCGGATAGCAAACACACTTTTGGTATTTCAGCTTTTGGTGT
>DAOUTI010000083.1 GCA_030626795.1 Flavobacteriaceae bacterium | reverse complement strand
CGCTGCTGCTAGAGGCTCTAATCGCATAACTCCATTAATATGTACTTTTTGCAATGGTGCATCAATACCAAAACCAACATTTCCTTCAATATATGAATCAATATCTGGCACCGAATAAATCAAATAATTGTCGGTTGTACCTTTATTAAAAGTAGAATCTACATAAATTGCATAAGAATTAGTAACATTACTTGATTCATAATCCTCAAAATAAGCTCCATATAAATTATTAATTGCACCATTATTTGTTACAGAAAAGTGCCCTAAATAAGCGTTTTCTACATGAGCTCCTGCTGAACTCTCGATATACCCAGAGTACCTAACCCGTAAGTTATAGTACCTCCTGCATAGTTGTAAAGCGCATTATAGGAACCATTATCAACACTACTATGATTCAATAAATAATTCCATGATCCAAACCCATTAACAATACTTGCTCCAGCCGCATTATCAACTATACCCAACACTCCTATTGCATTTTGTATAGTACCTGTAGATAAATTATGTACCTCGGCTGCTAAACCAGCTGTAGAAATTGTTGTACCTGTACCATCAAATCCAGCATAAATTTTAATAGGAATATTTGTTCCACCACCGTCATTTATATTTTGTACCCAAAGTTTATGAGAATCTCCAAAAGCATTTCTGCCTATTCCAACTTTCCCTTCGTAGTATGCAATATCTGGAGTTGCACCATCAACAAACTTACCTGCTCCACCAATACCTTCTTTCCAAGCTGTTCCGTCATAAGTCCAAACTGATTTGGTATCGGTATCATAAACTTGTAATCCTTCTGCTGGAGCTGTAATCGCATCTTTTTGAACAGTTGTCATTCTTGGCATTAAAAAACCCTTATCTGTTGCTGTTATATCCAATGCAGATGAAGCATCAGGAGTTGTGGTACCAATTCCTACTTGAGCATACGTTGAAAGTCCTATTAAAAAACTCACAACTATTAATGTATATTTTTTTTTCATAATGTTAATTTTATTCTATGATTATTTTTTTAACTCCTTGTTTTCCTTCGTAATCAAATTTCAAGAAATATAATCCTGAATTTAATTCGGGTTTTGAAATACTTCCTTTTTTATTTAATGTATTGATTTGGTTATATGATTTTATTTTTCTACCTCTAATATCATATAGTTCCACATTAAAACCTTGTATTTCATTTTCTACTTGAAATCGGATATTATTTTCATAATTTTTGATAAGATTCGATAAAATTTGAATACCGTTAGTCAAAAATAATTCGTTTACAGAAAGCGCTGCTTGATGATCTATGCCAAAAGTAAATTCAGAAAAACCATCTAAATTCACATTGTTATTTACATCGCTAGTTACATCGCTAGTTACATCTCCATTTAACAAATCACCTGTTATGGTATTGGTTTGCGTTGCACTTACTAAATTCCAAATTCCGCTATCTAAACCTACAATAGCAACTGCATTTAAACTTCCGCCATTGTTATTTACCAAATCTGTAATGTTACTATTATCATTCCACGGAAGTGTAATAATAGCATTTCCTGTAAGTTTCCAATATTCAACATCTAAAACAGCATCAACATCAACACCATTTGCCCCAGAACTTGGAGGGCTATTGACGTAAGAAGCAATCATATCGCCTGTATGGCTAGCAATAACCGGAGCATAAACTCCATTATTACCTATTGGTATTTTGGTGTCACCGCTTCCTTTCACGTTAACTTCACCATTTACATACTCAGCGGCAGAGCCCAATCATTATCAGCTTCAACAATAAATTTACCTGAAGAATTAACGGTAACTATTGTGCTACTCGTCGTGAAATTTGTGTTTTTTTTGAGATAAAATTCTGAACCTACTCCTACAAATAGTTCTTGAGCGCTACTGTTTTGAAAAAACAAGAAAGTAAAAAGCAGTAAAAAACTTATTCGAAAGACATAAAATTTAAAGTAATTTTTCATCATGTATAATTATTTAATTCAAATAAAATTAACAATTTTTAAGCCTTTTTATTGTACAAAACTCTTAAAACAATTAAGATAAACACAATAATACCTGAAAAAATATTAGCAATTTTTATAGCAAAACTATCAATTAAAAATCCATAAACTAACCAAAATAAAATACCAATAAATAAAACCGAAAACATAGTAAGAGAAACGCCTTCTACATTTTTAGTTTTAATGGTTTTATATAACTGCGGTATAAATCCAGATGTGGTTAAAATGGCTGCAATTATCCCAATGATTTCTATATAAAATTTATTATCCAACGATATTTACTATTTTACCCGGAACAACAATCACTTTTTTAGGTGTTCTTCCCGCCAATTGTTGTTGGGTTTTTTCGTGAGTCATCACAGCTTTTTCTATTTCTTCTTTACTTAATTCTAATGAAAGTTCTATAGTAAATCGCATTTTTCCATTAAAAGAAATTGGATAGGTTTTGGTGCTTTCAATCAAATATTTTGCTTCAAAAATTGGAAATTTAGCAGTAGAAACAGACTCTTTATTTCCTAATTGATTCCATAATTCTTCCGCTATATGCGGAGCATAAGGCGAAATTAATACAGCGAGAGGTTCTAAAATTGCTCGTTTATTACATTTTTGAGCAGTTAATTCGTTCACTGCAATCATAAATGAACTTACCGAAGTATTGAAAGAAAAATTAGCAATATCTTCGTCTACCTTTTTAATAGTTTTATGTAAAGTTTTTAATTCTTCTTTGGTTGGTTTTTTATCGCTCACCGAAAATGAATCATTTACAATATAAAGTTTCCATAATTTTTTTAAGAAACCCTGCACACCTGTTATACCAGCAGTATTCCAAGGTTTTGCTTGTTCTAGCGGACCTAAAAACATTTCGTATAAACGTAAAGTATCCGCACCATAATCTGCACAAATATCGTCTGGGTTTACCACATTATATTTGGATTTAGACATTTTTTCTACTTCACGACCTACAATATATTTTCCGTTTTCTAAAATGAATTCAGCGTCTTTATAATCTTTATTTAAAGGGTGATTTTTAAAGCCTTCTACATCCAATTCATTGGATGCATTAACCAAAGAAACGTCTGCATGAATAGGTGTAAATTGCGACCATTCATTTTTTGAAACATCCTTTTTTGCAAGAGAAGCGTTTAACAAATCGAAATGTTCACTATCAAAATTTCCTTTACTATTTTCAATAGAACTTCTTTCTTTGATGATTTTTTCCATCAAGTCTTTACCTACAAAAATTATTTTTTTTGCTTTACCCGATTCATCTGCATTCTTAAAATCCCATCTATAAACAAAAGCACTAGTTCCTAAAATCATGCCTTGATTGATTAGCTTTTTTGCATATTCATCTACAGGAACTACGCCTTTATCAAACAAGAATTTTTGCCAAAAACGAGAATACAATAAATGCCCAGTAGCATGCTCACTACCTCCAATATATAAATCGACATCTTGCCAATAATCCAATGCTTCTTTACTAGCTAATGCTTCACTATTATTTGCATCCATATAACGATTAAAATACCAAGAGCTACCCGCCCAACCTGGCATGGTATTTAACTCTAGAGGAAATACACTCGTATGGTTTATTTTATCATTATCAACTATTTTGCTAGTTTTGGTACACCAAGCCCAAGTAGTTGCATTGCCCAAAGGTGGTTTACCATCTTTGGTTGGTAAATATTTTTCAACTTCAGGCAAACGGATTGGTAAATATTTTGCATCAATCATTTGCGGCATGCCCTCTTTGTAATATACAGGAAAAGGCTCACCCCAATAACGTTGTCGAGAAAATACCGCATCACGTAAACGGTAATTAATTTTACCTTTACCAATACCTTTTTCTTCCAATTCAAAAACCATTCTTTTTATTGCTTTTTTAGCAGGCATTCCGCTAATAAAATCTGAATTAGCAATCACAGCACTTTTATCTTCACAAGCATGCTCACTAATATCAATGTCTTGGAAAATATTGGGTATTTCAATATCGAAATGTTTGGCAAAATCATAATCTCTTTGGTCACCACACGGTACCGCCATTACTGCACCAGTACCATAACTTGCCAAAACATAATCACCAATCCAAATTGGGATTTTTTTTCCATTAAACGGATGCATTGCGTATGCTCCAGTAAATTCTCCTGAAATAGTTTTAACATCAGCCATTCTTTCTCTTTCACTTCGTTTGGCTGTTGCTTCAATATAATTATTTATTTTTTCTTTTTGTTCATCAGTAACAATTTTAGCAACCAATTCGTGCTCTGGGGCTAAAGTCATAAATGAAACTCCGAATATAGTATCTGGTCGTGTTGTAAACACATTTATTTTATGTGTTTTATCATTAAAAACTAACGCTTCTGATTCCTTTTTCTTTGCGAATTTTGGAAATTGTATTGCTATATCAATTTTAGAAATAACCGAATTAATGTTTTCTAAAATTTCTTTTTCTGAAAGCTGTACCATATTAAAACCTTTCTTTTCAAAAAACGATATTCTTTCATTTTCGTCTTCTTTTCCAGAAATTTCAATAATTGTTTTTTTTGCAACACATACAAAATCAGTTACATAATCACCTAAAGTATATTTACGCCTGTATTTTGTGCTGCCTTTCTTTTTTCTTAATTTCTCCCAAAGTAAACCCTCTGCCTTCGAAAAATCTAATCGTATTTTTTTTAGCTCTTCTAGCTCTTTATACGATGGTTTTTTTGCTGTTTTCGCTTTCGCGGAATTATTTTGCAAAACATCAAAAGAAACCATAGCGCCTTGAGATCTACCAATCCAATTGGTTTGAGAATCTTTTAAAGGTTGTGGCCAATCAATTCTTTCTAAACCATCGAGTAAACGTTGTGCATAAGCTGTGATTCGCATACTCCACTGCTTCATTTTTTTACGAACAACAGGATGACCTCCTCTTTCTGACACGCCATTAACAATTTCGTCATTTGCCAAAACTGTACCTAATTGCGGACACCAATTTACTTCTGTTTCTGATAAAAAAGTCAATCGATATTTTGCTAAAACTTCTTGCTGTTGTTTATCGGAATAATCTTTCCAAACCTGGGCTGTGAATATTTCGATATCATCATCAGCGGCAGCGTTAATCTTATAATTCCCTTCTAAATTAAAAACCTCAACCAATTCAGAAATTGGGCGTGCTTGATCGGTGTCATTACAATAATAGGATTCAAATAATTGGATAAAAATCCATTGTGTCCATTTATAATATTCTGGACTAGAAGTTCTTACCTCTCTACTCCAATCAAAAGAAAACCCTATTTGATCTAATTGACGACGATAAGTTTTTATATTTTCTTGTGTTGTTTTTGCAGGATGTTGACCTGTTTGAATTGCATATTGCTCGGCAGGTAAACCAAAAGAATCATAACCCTGTGGGTGTAAAACATTAAAACCTTTATGACGTTTGTAACGCGCATAAATATCTGACGCAATATAGCCAAGTGGGTGACCAACATGTAAACCTGCGCCACTTGGATAAGGAAACATATCTAAAACATAAAACTTTGGTTTATCACTAATATTTTCTGCTTTAAAAATTTGATTATCACTCCAATATTTTTGCCATTTGGCTTCTATTTCGTTGAAATTATATTGCATGGTACACCTTTTGTTTTCTTATTATTTTTAAAGCGGCAAAGTTACGTTTTAACTAGGAAATCACAAAGGACAATATTTACCTAAAATATTTATATCTTTACATTTCAATTCATCCAAAAACACTAAAAATTTAAACCATGTATAAGCCCTTCATATACTTGTTATTTTATCTTGTAGTTTCTTCATGTACTTCTAAGAAACACGTTGACCATATTATTACTAACGCAAATATTTATACTGTTGACAATAATTTTAGCATAGCCCAAGCTATGGCTATAACAAATGGTAGGGTTGTTGATGTGGGCTCCAACGAAGAAATTGTTTCAAAATACAAATGTGATACTCAATTTGATGCTGAAGGAAAAACAATTGTTCCAGGATTAATTGATGCACATTGCCATTTTTATGGCTTAGGTATTTATATGCAAAAAGTAGATTTATCAGGAACAAAAAGCTTTGACGAAGTGATTGAAAAGATAGTTTCATTTCAAAAAGAAAAAAATAGTGACTTTATTTTTGGTCGTGGTTGGGATCAAAATGATTGGGAAATTAAAGAGTACCCAACAAAAGATAGATTAGACAAGTTATTTCCAAATATCCCAATCGCAGTAAGAAGAATTGACGGACATGCTATGCTGGTAAATCAAGCAGCTATAGATTTAGCAGGAATTAATGAAGAAACAGTAATATTTGGTGGAGAAATCATAAAAAAAGATGGTAAGATAACTGGTGTATTGATTGACAATGCGATGGATTTAGTTAATAATATAATTCCTTCCACAACAAAAAAAGAAGCTATCCAAGCTTTAAAAGACGCTGAAAAATACTGCTTTAATTTAGGATTAACTACAGTTGATGATGCAGGCTTAGATAAAGAAACAATTGATTTAATTGATAGTTTACAACAAGCTGGTGATTTAAAAATGAGAATTTATGCCATGGTATCTGCAAATAAAAAAAATCTAGATTATTATTTAAAAACTGGTGTTTTTAAATCTGACAGGTTGAACGTTCGCTCATTTAAAGTTTATGCTGATGGTGCATTAGGCTCAAGAGGTGCCACTTTAAAAGAGCCATATAGCGATAGAGAAAATCACTTTGGCGCTATGGTAACCAATTTAGATACCTTAAAACAAATTGCCAAACGAATTGCTAACTCAAATTTCCAAATGAATACACATGCCATAGGCGATTCGGCCAATACTTTTATCTTAAAAACTTACACTACGGCTTTAAAAAGCCAAACCGATAGGCGTTGGCGGATTGAACATGCACAAGTAATTGCCCCAAATGATTTTGATTATTTTAGAGATATTATCCCATCCGTTCAACCAACACACGCTACAAGTGATATGTATTGGGCTGAAGATCGTTTAGGAAATGAACGAATTAAAGGAGCTTATGCTTACAAAAAATTGCTAGAAATTAATGGCAAAATAGTGTTAGGAACAGATTTTCCGGTAGAAAAAGTAAATCCAATGCTTACTTTTTATGCTGCTGTTTCCAGGAAAGATTTAAAAGGATACCCTGAAGATGGTTTTGAACCAGAAAATGCTTTATCGAGAGAAGAAACTTTAAAAGGAATGACTATTTGGGCTGCATATTCAAATTTTGAAGAAAACGAAAAAGGCAGTATTGAAGCTGGTAAAATGGCTGATTTTGTTATTTTAGATCAAAATATTATGGAAATTACTATAGAGAAAGTTCCAAATACAAAAGTACTGGAAACTTGGGTTGGTGGTGAAAAAGTGAATTAATTATAAAAAGAATTATTATTCAATTATTGTTATTGGTAAAGTTACCCTAGTTGTATCCCAACCTAAAATCAAATTAATATGTTTTGATTTTTCTTTAAAACCAATAGAGAATGCTTCAATAGATTCTGCACGACTTACCTTAGCTTTAACTTTGGCAACATCGTATTTTTCTTTATATTCATAAGCACCCCAAACATCTAAATTAGAACTTAAAATTAGTGTCCATTCTTTTTTACCAGGAATAGCATATAAAACATAAGTACCTGCTTTTACTTTTTTAATACCAAAAAAAACATCTTTGTAAAATTGAATTTCAGTTGCCTCATCAGCACCAACACGCCATATTTTATCGTAGGGAATTAGTGATCCAAATATTTCTCTACCTTTTTTCTGAGGTCTTCCATATAAAACTTTAATGGTTGGTGGTGATATTTTATTGACTCTGAAATACACAATATCATGCGGACTTTTATCTATTTCTTTAAAATCCTGCGCCTTGCTTACAATACTTATTAAGCTAATTATTGTAAAAACAAAAAATGTTTTTAAGTATAATTTTTTCATCAATAAAATTTTATAAATTATTTAAAGTAAAGAAGCGAAGTTTAAACTTCTCCTAATTATAATATAACTCAGCTAAAATAGCATCATTAGTTTCAAGCGGAATATCTATTTGTGTGGAATCCCATGCTAAAACCATATAAGTGTTTTTGAAATTTTTCTTGAAAGCGATTGAAAAAACCTCCAATTCTTTAATCTTTTTTATCGGTACTTTAATTCTAACTACATCTTTTGATTTATCATAGAAAAAAACTCCCCAAGTGTCTGTGTTACTATTTAAAATGATTGTCCATTCTTTTTTACCAGGAATTGTATGCAATATATAAGTACCAGCTTTTACAATTCTATTGCCAAATAGAATATCTTTATAAAACCTTACTTCAGTTGCTTCATTAGATCCAGTTCTCCAAATTTTACCATATGGGATTTGGCTACCAAAAACAGATGTATTGCTTTTTGAAGGTCTTCCATAAACAACTTTAACCATTGGTTTTGAATTACTTTTACGTAAGTACGCAATATCTGTAGGTGATTTATCTAATTGACTAAACTTTTGTGCACTTATTTGATTGACAAAACCAAATATAATCAAAGCGCCAAATGTTAAAAATAATTTTTTCATAGCAAAAAAAATTGATTTAATTAATTCGTGGATAATTATAACGTCATATTCTCTATTTTATTTTACATCCATATTTTTATATCAAATACAACCTACTTTTTAATTCATAAATATATTTTCAAGAAATTATTAGCGTCTTCATTGTTTATTATAATCCTTTTTATTATATTAAAAACATTATTTTTGTTACCTAAATATAAAGTTCTCATGAAGATTTTAATTGTTGAAGATGAATTAGATTTATTAACTACTACTTATAGTTATATGAAAAAAGAGGATTTTATTTGTGAATCAGCTGTATCCTATTTTGATGCAGAAGATAAATTGATAACGTATAAATATGATATTGTTATTTTAGATATAAACCTTCCTGATGGCAATGGTTTAGATCTTTTAAAACTTATTAAAGAAAAAACACCTGAAACTGGTGTTTTAATTGTTTCTGCCAAAAACTCATTAGATGATAAATTAAAAGGTTTAGATTTAGGAGCCGATGATTATATAACCAAACCCTTTCACCTTGCCGAATTAAATTCAAGAGTGAACTCACTTATAAGAAGAAAAAAATTTGCTGGAAAAAAAAGTGTCATTTTTAACGAAATTGAAATTGATCCAGATGCTAAAATTGTTATTGCAAATAAAAAACCTCTTGATTTAACAAAAAAAGAATATTATTTATTATTATATTTCATTACAAATAAAAACAGAGTTTTAACAAAAGAAGCCATTGCTGAACACCTTTGGGGAGATAATATTGATCTGGTAGATAATTTTGATTTTATCTATACGCATATGAGAAATTTAAGAAAAAAATTAAAAACAAACGGCGCTACTGATTATCTTAAAACTATTTATGGACTGGGTTATAAATTTGGTGAATAATGAGATTGTTTCAAAAAACTAGACGTACTTATGTAATTTACTCCTTAATTATTTTTATCGTTTCAAGTACTGTAATCTACTTTACTTTAACAAGAATCATTACAAAAAAACAAGATGAAAGATTAAATTTTTATAAAGAGCTAATTGCTCAAAAAATAAAATATGAATACCCCCTTCCTATTTTTTCGGTTGACGACTATATTAGTCAAAATCCTATTAAAGATACCTTATATTATAAAGACACCATGTTTATTAATATTATAAATGGTGTTGAAAAACGTGAAATGTATAGAGAACTAACCTCTTTTGAAACATTACATGGTAAAACTTACGAAATTACGACAAGAGATTCACTAGTTAAAAATCAAGAATTAATTATAGTAATTACGCTATCTGTTGGTATTGTTATCTTATTATTAATCGTTACTGTTTATTTTGTAAACACAATAATAATGCAAAATGCTTGGCTACCATTCTATGAGAATCTTGAAATTCTTAAAAACTTCTCGGTAGAAAACAACCAACCTATTCATTTGCAAAGAACACAAATAGATGAATTCCAAGAATTGAACCAATCTCTTACAAAATTAACTGATAAAATAAATTCTGATTTTAATAATTTAAAAGAATTTACTGAAAATGCTTCGCATGAAATGCAAACTCCGTTAGCTATTATGCAAACTAAATCAGAAATGCTGATGCAATCTGATAATCTTGATAAAGATCAAATTCAGCAAATAAAATCTATTTATTTGGCAGTTCAACGCCTATCAAAACTCAATAAAACACTATTATTATTGTCTAAAATTGAAAATCAACAATTCAAAGAAAAAGAAATACTTTTTATTAATGACGTTATAAATAAGCATCTTGAAATTTTTGAAGATTTTGTAATTAATAAAAAAATTACTTTAAACAAAAATTTCTCTTTAGATTCTAAAATAGATGCCAATCCACTTTTATTTGACATGGCTATTTCAAACCTAATAAGTAATGCTATAAAACACAATATTGTAAGTGGCAATATTGACATAGTAACAACCGATATTTTTATTAGCTTTACTAATGCTGGAAAGCCACTTCAGCTACCTTCCAGTTCTTTATTTGAACGATTTAAAAAAGAGAGCTCTGCTTCAAATTCTTTTGGTTTAGGCTTGGCTATTGTAAAAAAAGTTTGCGACACTTATAATTGGAAAATTAATCATTCGTACATTGAAAATCAACACAATATAACTATCTATTTTTAAACCTGAGTTCAACCTAAGCTTTGTTTACAGTTTGAATGAATTTTTATTCAATTCGTAGGTGTCTTTTTGAAGGACTAACGGGTTAGTTTGAAAAAATGTGGCAAGAATTGGTAAAAATT
>DAOUTI010000032.1 GCA_030626795.1 Flavobacteriaceae bacterium | reverse complement strand
TTTGTTTCCGGCAAAAAATGCTCCAATTCCTGCCATAGATTTTGCAAATGTTGCAAAATACACATCAATTTCATCCTGTACTCCTTGCTCTTCTCCAGCTCCTGCGCCAGTTTTACCTAAAGTTCCAAATCCGTGAGCATCGTCTACTAACAATCTAAAATTATACTTTTTCTTTAATGCTACTATTTCCTTTAATTTACCTTGTTCGCCACGCATTCCAAAAACACCTTCGCTAATAACTAAAATTCCACCATCATGTTCATCGGCAATTTTAGTAGCTCTTTGCAAGTTTTTTTCAAAACTCTCCATATCATTATGTCTAAAAGTAAATCGCTTACCTTGATGTAACCTTACACCATCAATAATGCAAGCATGTGAATCCATATCATATACAACAACATCATTTTTTGTAACCAATGCATCAATAGCCGAGACCATTCCTTGGTAACCAAAATTAACCAAATATGCTGCATCTTTACTAACAAATTCTGCACATTCTCTTTCTAATTGTTCATGAAAAACTGTATGGCCCGACATCATTCTAGCACCCATTGGGTATGCCATTCCGTATTCTTTTGCTGCTTCAGCATCTGCTTTTCTAACCTCTGGACGATTTGCCAAACCTAAATAATCATTTATACTCCAGGTTATTACCTCTTTTCCGTTAAATTTCATGTGATTAGAAATCTCTCCTTCTAACTTAGGAAATACATAATACCCTTCTGCCATTTCTGCCCACTTTCCTAAAGGGCCTTTATCTTTTATAATTCTTTCAAATAAGTCTTTCATTTGTTTCATTTTTTATAAAGAATCCATCCTAAGATTAGGGTTTTCCTTTATATTAAATTATTTGCAAAAATATACATTTTTACCGTGGAATTCAAAACAAAAATCATAGTTTTTATTATTGAAAAGTAACTTAAGTTACCGTTTTACGGTTTAATTATTATTTTTTAACTCCTTCTAAATCTAAAAGAAAAGCATAATCTCGGGCTACTTCCTTTAATGCATCAAATCTACCAGAAGCGCCGCCATGACCAGTATCCATATTGGTGTACAAAAACAATTTATTATCATCAGTTTTCAACTCACGTAATTTTGCCACCCATTTTGCTGGCTCAAAATATTGTACTTGAGAATCATGTAAACCAGTAGTTACCAACATATTTGGATAAGCTTTAATACTTACATTATCGTATGGTGAGTAAGATTTCATATAGGCATACGAATCTTTTTCTTTAGGATTACCCCATTCATCAAATTCGCCAGTAGTTAGCGGTATGCTTTCATCTAACATCGTAGTTACCACATCAACAAAAGGTACTGCGGCAATAATTCCGTTAAACAATTCAGCATTCATATTAATTATTGCACCCATCAACAAACCTCCTGCCGATCCTCCTTCAGCATAAAGATGCTTTGCAGAAGTATAATTGTTAGTGATTAAATATTTAGCTGCATCAACAAAATCATTAAAGGTGTTTTTTTTGCTAAACATTTTACCATCTTCATACCAATTTCTACCTAAATATTCGCTTCCGCGGATATGTGCCGTTGCATAAACAAAACCTCGATCTAATAAACTTAATCTTATCGAACTAAACCTATCTTCAATCGTATGACCATAAGAGCCATAAGCATATAATAACAATGGTGTACTTTCTCCAATCTTAGTATCTTTATGGTAAACCAATGAAATTGCCACTTTTTTACCATCTCTAGTAGGAGCCCAAATTCTTTCGCTTTTATAATTATTTTTATCAAACTTACCACCTAAAACTTCTTGTTCCTTTTTAATTTCTTTGGATTTATCTTCCATATTGAAATCAATAACAGAACTTGGTGTGGTGTATGAACTATAATTATATCGAATGATTTTGGTGTCAAATTCTGGATTATTATAAACAGATGCGGAATACGTTTCTTCTTCAAATGGCAAATAATAATCAAGGGGACTATCCCAAGATTTAATCCTAATTTTATTCAAACCATTACTTCTCTCTTCTAAAATTAAATAATCTTTAAAAATAGATAAATCTTCTAATAAAGTATCTTCTCTATGTGCAATCACTTCTACCCAATTCTCTTTTTCGGTTTTATCAACTAATGTTTTCATCAGTTTAAAATTTGTAGCACCATCTTTATTGGTTAAAATGTAAAAATGATCTTCGTAATGTGCTACATTATATTCTAAATCTCTTTCGCGTTTTTGAAGTATTTTGAATGCTCCATTTGGTTCGTCTGCACTTACAAATTGGTATTCTGTAGAAACTGTGTTATACGAACCAATAATAATATAAGCCTTTGATTTTGATTTATATACAAAGGTTCCAAACGTATCGTCTTTTTCTTCAAAAACTAAAACATCTTCCGAGGCATCGGTACCTAAAACATGTTTGTAAATTTTATCACTTCGTAATGTAACAGGGTCTTTTTTAGTGTAAAAAATCGTTTCATTATCATTAGCCCAGGCTGAACCTCCAGTAGTGTTTTTAATCACTTCAGGGTAAATTTCGCCAGTTTTTAAATTTTTAAATTGCAAATTATATTGTCTTCTGCTCAAAGTATCAACAGCAAAAGCAGCTAAATTGTTATTCTCACTAACATTTAAACCACCCAAAGCGTAATATTCAAAATCTTTCGCCATTATATTTACATCGAAAATAATTTCTTCTTTACCTTCTAACGTTCCTTTTTTACGGGTGTAAATTGGATACTGTTTACCTGTCTCATAACGAGTTATATAAAAATAGCCATTCTTTTTATAGGGTACAGATGCATCGTCTTCTTTAATTCTACCCTTCATTTCTTCGAATAAATCTTTTTGAAATTTTTTGGTGTGCGCAGTTAAAGTATCGTAATACTTATTTTCTGCATTTAAATAATCTATTACTTTTGGATTTTCTTTTTGGTTCAACCAATAATAATCGTCAACTCTTACATCATCATGAATTTTTAATTCTTTTGGAATCTTTTCTGCTATCGGAGCTTGTATTATATCTTTTTCAGTCATTTTTTCATTTTTACAAGAAGCAGCAAAAGTAAGGGTTATAACAATTACAATTAAATTTAATTTCTTCATTATTATGAGATTTTAATTCTTTGATTTTAGTAAATTTGTTTTCCTCTCTCGTAGAGGCTAACAAGATACATATTAATATTAATTTTTGAATTATGTTTGGAGACATGCAAGGAATGATGGCAAAGCTTAAAGAAGCACAAGCTAAAATTGAAGAAACAAAATTGCGATTAAATACCATAATGGTAGATGGTGATTCGGGTGATGGTGCGGTAGTTGTAACCCTAACCGCAAATCGTGAGATTAAAAATATTGCTATTGATGATGCGCTTTTAGAAGATAAAGAAGCTTTAGAAGATTACTTAATAATTGCACTTAACAAAGCTATAAAAAAAGCAAATGACATTAACGAGGCCGAAATGGCTGCTGCAGCAAAAGGTGGTTTACCTGATATTCCTGGAATGGATATGTTTAAATAAATCTAATTTTTACTCTATAAAAGCAAAAATTATTGCCTTTTATTTTTCATAAATCCTTAACAACCATTTCTTTTATAGTTATTGCTTTTTCAAAATGGTTTAATTGGTGTTTTTGAATCCACCAAGTTGCAACTTCCATCAATAATTTTGGATTGCTATTTTTATTGGAAAAAAAAGCATAAAATGAAAGCCCAACAGCATTACCTTTTTTTTGAATTTTTTCATCACAAATTGTTATTATTTTAGCTCTAATTTCTTTGTCCATAGCTGTTTATTTACTTTTGATTACTTATCTAGTTTCTGAAAATATTCTTTTTTAAATTATCATAATTATCAAAAGCTATTCGATTAGAAAAATAAATAGTCAAAACTACATTTAAAATTGCTGAAGAAAATATAGTGATTAGAAGCATAATTTGATATTTTACTGCAACATTCGGATTACTCCCTCCCAAAATTTGACCAGTCATCATTCCTGGTAAAGAGATTAACCCCATAATTGTTGTTGTGGCTATCATTGGGTTAAAAGCCGTTTTCAATGCATCGCGCATAAATGGCAGCAATGCTTCTTTTTTATTTGCGCCATTTGCAAGATGCCACCTATAAAAATTTTGCTCATCATCTATCCTTTTATAATAAGCATCCATTGCGATGATAACATTTTTAATGGTGTTTCCTAATAACATTCCTGTAATTGGAATAAAATATCGAGCATCAAAAATATTATCTAATTTTACTACAAAACCTAAAAAGTATGCATCGGTTACAGCAATACTAATCAGTCCAGATAAAAAAACAGGAATAAAAAACAATTTAAATTTTAAACCACTTCTTTGAATTATGGTGTATGAAGCAATAACCGACATCACCAATACCCACGAAACATTAATCAAAACACTATTTAATTCGAAAATATATTCTAAATAAACACCTACAAGTAAAAGTTGAATGGTCATTCTAGTAATTGCAATTATGGTGTCTTTTACCAAACCTGTTTTATAATACCAAAGCACAAGTACTGGTATTAGTAACAAAACATAACCCGCAAATAATTCAAAATAATTTATGTCGATAACTTTTTCCATGTAACTCTTATCTTATTATTTTAAATGAATAACCTTATCGGATTTTTCAATCCAATATGCATCATGTGTAGAAGTAATAACCGTCAAATCCTTTTTATTCAAAATATAATCAGTAACTTTCTTTTTTATTTTTTGATCTAATGCCGATGTTGGCTCATCTAATAACAACAGTGGTTTTTTTAATAAGATACAACTTGCAAGAATAATTCTTTGTTTTTGACCTCCGGAAATTTCCTTTACTTTTTTAGTAAAAAGATCTTTAGAAAGCTCAAATGCATTCCATATTTCATCAATTTCTTCTTCACTTGGTTTTACCTCTTTATTTATATCAAATTGAAAAGGTGCAAAAAATAATTCTTCAACTGTTTTAAAATTCAAAGCAGTTTCTTGTGGTAACCAAGTAGTAATTTTACGTATTTCATTAATGTTTTCTGTATTCAAATCAATTCCAGCAATGGTAACTTCACCTTTAAAATCAGGAATAAAACCTACTAATACATTTAATAAAGTTGATTTTCCTTTTCCTGATTCACCAATAATAGCCAATTTTTCACCATTTTTTAGAGTCAATGAAAAGTCTTTATAAATAACCTCTTTGTTAAAACTAATATTTAAATTTTTAATTTTTATCATCTAACTTATCTACATTATTTATGAAAAACTTGTAAATTAAATACTGAGCCAAAACATAAGTAATCATGATTGCAACAGGGTAAATAGATTGAGGTTCATGAAATTTATTTAGAGCAATCATACTATCAGAAATTAGAAACAACATGGCTCCTAACATCAAATAAAGTGCTGTAATAGTTCTTTTGGTTACATAATTTAAAGTGGCTACCAATCCAAAAATTGCTATAGCAATACCGTAAATTATAACTGGATACAACAATTCTCCTAAATTGGGTTTTAATAAGCCAATTAAATAAACCACATAGTTAGCAAATAAAAAAGTATACAAATATTTTTTGAAATTCGATGGTTTCTTCATCTGCTTCACAATCATGAAAATATAAAGTAATTGAGTCACTAAAAATGAAGCAATTCCAAACATAAACAAGTTGTTTTTATCCATCAAAAAAACGTCTCCTAAAAAGGAAAAAGCCAATGCCAGTAAATACCAGTTATTTTTCTTTGCAACAGTAAAATAGTACAGTGCCATTAACGAGATAATAATCATTGGTTTAAAAACAACTTGTAACATGGCATTGTTAATAGCTACTCCAATAATATCAAGTATAGAAACTGTAAAGAAAAGTAATGTAAAGCCTTTCGTTAAATTGTTATTATCCATTTTTTAAGTTTATTTTTTGGGTAAAATACATGCCTTAGTAATTTTTAAAAGTAAGGGGCTAATTCCCAATTCTAAAGATTGCTTCATCACTTTTGAATCATCTTTATGACATTGTAAACATGCGCCTACTAAAAGTATTTCTTTTTGCTCTTTAACAGTAAACGGTCTAAAATCAGATCTTGTAGAAACAATTTTATGTGGTGAATTCCCTAAAAAAGGAATCCATGCATCTTCGGGTAAATTATCATTTGGATTAACATCATAGTCTGCATGAAAAACCCAATCGCCATAGCCTTTAGAAATATCGTAAATCAATTTTCCGTTACCATAACCTATTGCGGCCGAATTTGCATGACATGATTTACAATCACGAACTGCTTTTGAGATAGTATGCGGAGAATTTGGCGCATATAATCTATGAAAAGAAGTTCCTTTTTTATCATCATCATAACTATCATGATCAATAGTTAATATCATCCCAGGAATTGCAGGCTCTATTTTTCTACCTTCATCATTTACTCTTACTCCCATTGCCGGTTTATCAGCCAAAAACTCATACACATGCTCAACCCATCTTCCTTCAACATATTTTTTATCTAAAAGATCATACGCCGTTTTACTATTCTTTTCAAAACTATTGTGACAACCGATACATCTTGGTGACCATTGTGCATGACAAGTAGAGCAACTAACAGATTGATGCGCATTATCTCGAGAACAAACATCGCTTTGCTTCTTAATGGGATGTAAAACACCATCCTTTTTACCTATCAAAAATACTTCGCCATTATCATCCACGAAAGTGTTAACTAAAGGGTGGCCATCTTTTTTAACTGCCAATATTTTTTTATCTCTGTGTTCATACTTTCTATGTAAAAAAACTAAGGAAGATTCAATATCTAACTCATCATAATTAATAGTGTTCGGTTTGTCTTTATAATGACAATCGGCACAATTTAGCGTAACCGCTTGTTCTTCGTGTAAATAATCTTTGCCATCACCCATTACCTCATGCGAACTATGACAATCTATACAAAGTAGACCCTTGGTGTGATGCACATCTTCACCTTCATAGCTATAAACTCGTTCGTCTTCAAAAACTTTATAACCAGCTTTATTTAAAACATCCTTTTTATCTAAAAGCGTTTCATGCCAACCTTCATAATTTGTTGAAATTCTACTTGACCGACTATGGCAACCAAAACAATGCACATTGGTTACAAAAATATCGGTTGACGGGTGTACTTTGGGCAGGTCAATTTTACCAGATTTTAAGTAGGTATCTAAGTCCTTTTTCGCTTCTGCGGAATAATTTAAATGACAAGCATTACAACCTCCGCCTCTGCTCAGTTGCGTTATTTCACCAAATTCTTTTTTTTCTGCTCCTAAATGACAATTTGCACAAAGGTCACGCATGTGTTTATCAGCTGCCGTAAATTGTAAATCGGTTATATTATAATGATAATCAGGCGAATCTGCTTCGCCAAAAATAAATTTATCAACAGCAACTAGACCACTATTTGTTGTCATTAATGAATGCTTGATTTTATGTAATTCATCTTTATGGCATTTACCACAAGTTTGATCTGCATCAACTAAATTACCTGGAATGAGCACCATCCCTTTATGTGAATCATCTTTATCTTTAGCTTTTGGGTTGCCTAAGTGGCAACTTACACAACCTATCAACTCTGGATTATGATATTCAGAAAACCCTGTATTTTGCGTATGGCAATTAAAACAGGTTTCTTTATTACTTTGGATTGTTGAATAATCTTTGTTTGTAATTTCTTGATTGCTATTAAAATCAATCATTTTTATAAATACAAATCCAAGTATTACCAATACAATAAAATATATTGCTATAAATTCTTTTTTAAACACCTTTTTATAAAAGTCCATTTATAAAGTTTTTAAAAACAAAACTACAATTATTTATCTTTTAAGTTAATTTTAAAAAGAATTAAACTCCATCAGACTATTCTAATAATATGAGAAGAGTCACGTTTTAATGTGACCTAAGTAACAATATGATTAAAGTCATCAAAATAGCTTTCATTGTAGGATATTTTTGCAAGGTGTAAAGATGTTAAGATTTACTTAACAAATAGCTTTTTAGTTGAATAACTAAAAATCAAAATCCTAAATATATAACTTATGGATAATTCAAGGAGATCATTTATTAAAATCTCTGCCTTAGGTGCAAGTGGTGTTGCGCTTTCTACCGTTGCTTTTGGTGCAATTAGTGGAAATGCTTTAACAGAAAACAACCTACTTGCCAAAAGCGCAAAAAACCTAAAAAGAACGGCTACTTATTGTGAAGTTTGTTTTTGGAAATGTGCTGCATGGGCTTATACAGATGAAGATAACAATATTCAAAAATTAATTGGAAACGAAATAGATCCACATTGTTTTGGACGACTTTGCCCTAGAGGTACAGGAGGTGTAGGTATGTATTCAGATACCGACCGTTTAAAAACACCTTTAATTCGAGTAAAAAATGAAGGTAAAGAAGATACTTTTAGAGAAGCTAGTTGGGAAGAAGCATTAACTCTAGTTGCTTCTAAAATGCAAGGCATCAAAGACAAATATGGTGCTGAAAGTATGGCATTATTAAAACATGGTTCACCTGGTAGTCATTTAGAACATTTATTTAAAGCTTACGGTTCAGATACTATTGCCGAACCTGCCTATGCACAATGTAGAGGCCCAAGAGAAACAGGATTTGGTTTAACTTTCGGATCATGGATTGGATCACCAGAGCCTACTGACATTAGAGATACCAAATGCTTGGTGTTAATTGGAGCTCATATTGGTGAAAATATGCACAACTCACAAGTACAAGAAATGTCTGATGCTATTGATAACGGAGCAACAATCATAACAGTTGACCCAAGGTTTTCAACAGCAGCAAGTAAATCAAAACACTGGTTAGCAATAAAACCTTCAACAGATATTGCTTTATTACTTTCGTGGATGCACGTTTTAATTTATGAAGATATCTATAATAAAGAATATGTTAAGCAATATGGATTTGGTTTTGATGAATTAAAAGAACATGTTAAAAACTTTACTCCAGAATGGGCTTACGGAATTACAACAATTAAACCAGAAGATATTCGTGAAACTGCTAGAGCAATGGCTGCAGCAGCACCTTCAACAATTGTTCACCCAGGAAGACACGTAACATGGTATGGAGATGATTCACAAAGAGAAAGAGCAATTGCCATATTAAATGGTTTATTAGGCTCTTGGGGTAACCGTGGTGGTTTCTATTTTAAAGAAAAAATAAAAGTACCTAAATTCCCACATCCTCCATATCCAAAACGTAAATGGGGATGGGAAGAAATTGGTGAAAAATATCCATTTGCAGAAATGGGTATCACAAATGAAGTAATTAAAGCATCTATTCCAGGTGAAAATGATAAACACCCAATAAAAGGGTGGTTTGTTGCTGGAACCAATTTGGTAAATACCGTCCCGCAACGAGAAATCATTGAAAAAGCAATTGATGCAGTCGAATTTATTGTTGTAATGGATACCATGCCAATGGAAATTACGGGTTATGCAGATGTAATTTTACCTGAATGTACTTATTTAGAACGTTACGACGGAATTAGATCGGCAACAAACAGAGAGCCATCAATTGCCTTACGCATGCCAGCGGTAAAACCTAAATATGATTCAAAACCTGCCTGGTGGATGTCCAAACAAATTGGCGAAAAATTAGGCTTAGGCGAATACTTTAAATACGATGACTTTAAAGATGTAATCGCATGGCAATTAGAACAAATGGGAACTTCTTTAGAAGAAATGGAAAAAGTTGGCGTTAAAATGTTCAAACGTAAATCAGGTCCAATGTTCTTAGAAAAAGGTCAACCTTATGAATTCGGAACCAATAGTGGTAAAATTGAATTTTATTCTACTGAGTTAGCTTCAAAAGGTTTTGATCCGATGCCAGTTTATACATCTCACGATCATCCAGAACAAGGGTTTTATAGATTGAATTATGGTCGTTCACCTATGCATACTTTTAGTAGAACCATTAACAATCCAAATTTAAGTGATTTGATGGATGAAAATAAACTTTGGGTTAACCCTAAAGTTGCAAGAGTTGAAGACTTGAGAAATAACCAAGAAGTTTGGTTAGAAAATCAAGACGGAATTATCTCATCCTACTCTATTAAAGTTAGAGTAACAGAAAGAATTAGATGGGATTCCGTTTATATGTACCATGGCTTTGGTCATAACAATAAAAAATTATCAAGAGCTTTTGGCAAAGGAATGAGTGATACAGAATTGATAACCAAAGTCACCATTGACCCATTAATGGGAGGTACTGGAATGAGAGGAAATTTTGTAAAGTTTAGAGCTGAAAACCCACATAAAGAAACTGAAGTATGAGATATGCAATGGTAATAGACACATTAAAATGTGTTGGATGTAGCGACTGTGTAGTTGCATGTCAAACGGAAAATAATGTTCCTGTAGGATACTGTAGAGACTGGGTTACTGAATCTGTAACCGGAAGCTACCCTACGATAGAATTAGAATTAAAATCTGAAAGATGTAATCACTGTACCAATGCTCCTTGTGTAAGATGTTGCCCAACTGGCGCAAGTCATATTGTAGAAGGTGGTATTGTTTTAGTTACACCAGATGAATGTATTGGTTGTGGTGCATGTATAGAGTCTTGTCCTTATGATGCACGTTTTCAACATCCAGATGGTCATGTTGATAAATGTACATTTTGTCATCATCGTTTAGAAAAAGGTCAACTACCAGCATGTGTTTCTGTTTGTCCAACAAAATGTATGTATTTCGGTGATCTTGATGATCCAACGAGTGAAGTTTCACAATTATTAAAATCGAGAACTCATAAAGTTTTAGCACCTGAAGCTGGTACAAAACCTAATGTTTTTTACTTAACCTAATAAATCCAAATCATGCAAGAAGAAATATTCATTAGCGGAAGAAATATCCCAAATATTGACCCAGTATTAGAAGTTTGGCATTTCCCTATATCCCTATATTTATTTTTAGGAGGAATGGCAGCTGGTATCATATTTTTTGCTTCTCTTTTCACCTTAATGAAAAAAGAAAAAGAATTTCCTACAACTGTAAAAGGCGGTATGCTCTTGGCTGTAATAGCCATTAGTGTTGGTTTAATAGCTTTAATGTATGATTTAACCCATATGTTTTATGCATGGCAGTTATACACAACCATTAGAATTGAATCTCCAATGTCATGGGGAGCTTGGGTTTTATTAATTATTACTTTTATTTCTGTTTTTTGGGTGTTTAGTTACTTTACAGAAATGTTCCCCAAATGGGATTGGAAATTTGATTTCATTAAAAAATCGGAAGCATTTTTTATTAAAAACAGAAGATTAATGGCATTAGCTATGTTACCATTGTCTATCATATTAGGTATATATACAGGTATCTTACTATCAGCTTTTAATGCTCGCCCTTTATGGAACAACGCTATTTTAGGTCCATTATTTCTAACCTCTGGTTTGTCAACAGGTGCCGCAGCAATCATATTGTTCTCCAAAAATCATTATGAAAAACATTTGATGACAAAAATTGATTTAGCTTTAATTATACTTGAATTGGGTTTAATCATCCACATGCTTATGGGTATGTACGCAGGATCAGAAGTTCAAATAGAAGCAATGCAGGTTTTGATAAATGGTGAATTCACTGTCATGTTTTTTGTATTCGTAGTTATTCTAGGATTAATTTTCCCTGCAATGCTCGAAGGAATTGAATTAATGGGCTTCAAGGTTCCTTCTTTTGTTCCTGCCTTATTGATTTTAATGGGAGGACTTATCTTTAGAATGGTAATGGTAGAAGCTGGTCAAATAACAAGATATCTTTACTAAATTATAATGATGAAAAACAAAACACAAAAAAACAGACACGTTTATTGGAATCCATATTTTGGTGGCTTTTTATTAGGTCTTTTAATAATCTTAACTTTCTATTTAACAGGTAGAGGTTTAGGTGCTAGTGGTGCCTTAAAAAGTGGGGTTGTAACTATAGTTGATACCGTAGCTCCAACTCATGCCGAAAGCAATGCTTATTATAGTAAATTTATAAAAGAAGACGAATCGCCGTTAAATAACTGGTTAGTTTTTGAAGCGATAGGTGTACTATTAGGAGCTTTTTTATCGGGTGCTTTTACCGGTAGACTAAAATTACAAGTAGAGCATTCTCCTAAAATTACAAGTAAAAGAAGGTTGCTTTTTGCTCTTGGTGGAGGTACTTTATTTGGATTAGGAGCACAAATAGCTAGAGGCTGTACAAGTGGCGCAGCATTAAGCGGAATGGCTGTTTTATCAGTTGGTGGGTTTATTACTATGGCCTCCATTTTTGGAACTGGCTTTGTAGTAGCTTACTTTTTTAGAAAAAATTGGATTTAATAAATTAAAAAATAAAATAAATTATGGGACCATTAATTCCTAACGGGCTAATTCCAATGGATTGGAATTATATAATAGCAATTTTTATTGGAATGGCTTTTGGCTATATCCTTGAAGCTTCAGGGTTTTCATCATCAAGAAAACTTGCAGGTGTATTTTATGGCTACGACTTTGTAGTATTGAAAGTATTTTTTACCTCAGCTGTAGTTGCTGTAATTGGACTGTATTATATGGATTATTTAAATTGGGTTGATATTTCTCAATTATATGTACATCCAACCCACTTATGGGCTGCAATAATTGGAGGTATAATTATGGGTGTAGGATTCTTAGCTGGAGGTTTTTGCCCCGGCACTAGTTTTTGCGGTGCAGCAATAGGAAAAATTGATGCCATGGTTTTTACTGGAGGAATTATGCTCGGTATTTTTGTGTTTGCAGAAGCATTCACATCTTTAGAACCACTTTTTAATGGTTCGAATTTGGGTAATATCACTTTGGCGGATGCTTTAGATATGTCACCTTATTGGATTATATTCATCTTTACCATTATTGCAATAGTATCTTTTGGTATTTCCGATAAAATAAGAAATAAAGTTAAAAAAGTATTTTACTAAAATATAATAGTTATGTCAAAAACTTATAAATCAAAGAAAATTCTTGTTAGCAGACAATATCAAATATTAGCTCTAATATTAGTTGTTTTAGCAGGAGGATTAGTACTACTACCAAAATACAAAAAAAATGAAGGTATTAGCCCAGAATTATTTGTAAAACATGCACTAAGTACCGAAAGGTATATTAGTACAGATTTACTTGCAGATAGATTGGTAAATCAAGATCCAACAGTAATATTGATTGATACTCGTTCAGAAGATGAATATACTGCATATGCTTTGCCTAATGCTATCAATATTCCTCTAGATAAATTCTTCGATGAAGATCTAAATGCTTATATAAATCAAGATATTTATGATGTAATTCTTTATTCTAATGATAATTTTTACTCGAATGAAGCTTGGATGATTGGTAACAGACTTGGTTATAAAAACCTATATGTTTTAAAAGGAGGACTAAACGAATGGTTCAATACCATTATCAATCCTAAACCACCAAAAGAAACCGATCCTCAAAAGGATTTCGAATTGTATTCCTTTAGAAAAGCAGCTGGAATGTATTTTGGTGTTGGAGTTTCAAAAACTGAAACTGAAAAAAAACCAACCAAAAAGGTTATTACGGTTAAGAAAAAGAAAAAAAGAGTTGCAGAAGGTGGTTGTTAAACATTTTACTTTTTTAGAAACTTATCACATCATAAATTTAAAAACATGAAAGAATTAGAAAGAACAAAACGAATATCAATTTCTGCAGTTTTATTTTTACTCGTCATATTAATAGGAGTTTTAACTTTTAAAAAACCAGAATATGTTTTTGAAAAGAATTCAGCTACTACTTTAGATAAAATGGCTACTAAAGATTATATTTTATCTCAAAATGATTTAAAAACAATGGATGCTTCAAATTATACCATTATAGATATTCGAAGCAATTATGAATATGCAAAAGGTCATATAACAGATGCTGTAAACATATCTCTTCATGATGTTTTTAATGGAAATAGCATTGCTTTTCTTAACCAATTAAGAGATAATAACAAAACAGCTATTCTTTATGGCAAACATCCAGATAATGCTAATAATGCTTGGATGTTACTTTACCAACTTGGTTATGAAAATGTAAAAGTACTTTGTATTGAAACTGGTTTTGTAGATAATGAGTTTCAAACCAAAAATGTTGACTTAGAAAAACCTGCAGTAAACTTTGCACAAGTTATGCAAGATGCCACGGAAGATAAAAAAGAAGTAGAAGTAACTAAAGTTAAAAAGCCCAAAAAGGTTATTCCTAAACCAAAAAAGAAAAAACGTGTTCCCGAAGGTGGTTGTTAATTATCATTAATTAATAAACTCACCTCAAAATATTAATAATGCTTGTAGTTAGTTTTAAAAATGCCTTATGGATATCCCATAAGGCATTTTTTATTTTAAATACATAATAGAAACAAATAAAAATTCAATTGTTTTCTATCAAATTTCATTTAACTTTTCACCTTAAAAAGTCATAATTCTCCTCTTAAATTACTTGAAATTATTTTTTCAACTAATAATTTTCATTTACGAAAACTCTAAATACACTTCTAACTTAAAATTATTTACAAGCTCAAAGTATAATTTTAAAATATTTTAGAAAACTAATCAAAATAAAATTTATAACAAGCTGCAATACTGATTGTTACAATTTATTTATCAACCACTTAAGCAATCATTTTCTTGAAATTTAAAAGTAACATTTATTACTCCCGAATGTAACTTTTGATACTGTGTATACTGGTTATTTATTGTAATAAAATGATAAATATCATGCAAAAAAAATGCCCTGAAGCATAATTTTACTCAAGGAAAAACAAATAAATAATTAAATTTTAAAACTTTGAATTATGAACTTTTTGAAGAAAAATCACGAACTCCCAAAAAACAATAGATTGTTTGCGAGTAAAAAGCTATCCATTTTTTTAGTAGCCCTACTTATTTCTACAGCTACTTTATTAAGTAGTTTTACAAGTAAAGGTCAAGACCTTAACAAGGTAACCCTAAATCCACCCAGTGAATTTGAGGTTCTTTTTAATTACCTCGAATCAAATGGTAATTTTATTAACAGCGATGCATCTCCTGCTTTTATATCAGCAGCTGAAGTTAAAAAAAATCTCAAAAATTCTAAATACCTTATTATTGATGTTAGAAGTGAAAGCTGGTTTGAATACGGACATATTAAAAATGCCAAAAATGTAAAAACAGCAGATCTTTTGAATTACTTCGAAAGTAAAATAACTCCTACTGATTATGATAAGATTATTTTGGTATGTTATTCAGGTCAGTCTGCAGCTTATTTCACAAGCCTTTTAAGATTGGCAGGTTATGGTAATGCTTACAATATGAAATGGGGAATGAGCTCTTGGAGAGTAGATTTTGCTGACAATTCATGGAATAAAAACCTTAAAAACGATTATGCCAGTAAATTAGAAACAACAGAAAATTTGAAACCAGAAAAAGGTGCTCATCCAGTATTAAAAACTGGTAAAACAGATGCAAAAGAAATTTTAAGAGTAAGATTAGAAAAAGCATTTGCCACACCTTATAAAGAGTCTATTATAAAATCATCCGATGTTTTTGCAACTCCTAATGATTATTATATAGTAAATTATTGGGATCAAGAGAAATACAATAAAGGCCATATTCCAAGCGCAATAAGATACCAACCAAATTCTTCACTGTCTTCAACCAACGCACTATTCACCTTGCCAACTAATATAAGAATAGCGGTTTATGGTTGTACCGGACAAAACGCTGCTTATGTAGTTGCATACTTAAATTTATTAGGGTATGACACAGGAAACATAGCATATGGAGCTAATAGCTTTATGCACAAAGAATTAAAAAATATTGGAGGAGATGCCTTTTCTAAAAAACAGATTAACATGTACCCCGTAATTGAATAAGAAAACAAATAAATTATAAATAAATATTAAAAAATTAAGTCATGAAAAATTTAAAATTATTATTAATAGGATTTTTATTAATACCTGCGCTTTTTCTTACCTCATGTGATAGAGGTGATGAAATAGGAGGCGGAGAAGTAACTCCCGCATTTACCTTAATGAAAGATTATATGATTACCAATCAATTAGACATTGACAATGTTTTAGCTGGCCCAGGTGGTACTATAAAATTTGTTGTAGGAGCACCTGCAGATGCTGATTTAAATGCATTTATTTCCAAATATTATATGCTTGATATAAGAAGTGGAGATGCTTTTGCTGCTGGTCATATTCAAGGAGCAAAAAATATTGCCTTTAAAGATATATTGACCGAAGCACAAAATGCTGGCGGAAAACCAATATTAATGATTTGCTATACAGGTCAAACTGCATGTTATGCCACATCACTATTACGCCTTTACGGATTTGAAAATACACAAGCTTTAAAATGGGGTATGTCTGGTTGGAATCCTGCTACAGCAGGATCATGGAACAACAGTATAGGCGACCCTGCCGAAGGTAATACAAATTGGACTTACTCAAGTGCACCTTCAAATCAAATTTTTAAAGACCCTAACATTTCTAGTTTATCACAAGATGGGTTTGAAATTCTTAAAAAAAGAGTAGAAGACGTTGTTGCAGCTGGATTTAAAACTGCATCCAATGGAGATGTATTAGCATCACCAAGCAACTATTTTGTGAATAATTATTTTACAACAACCGATTATACAGGCTTTGGTCATATTTCAAATGCTTACAGAGTAAAAGAAGAATTATTACTTGTAGGTAATGGCTACTTGACTATGGACCCTGATACAAATGCTAAAATTGTTAGCTATTGTTATACTGGTCAAACATCTGCCGTACTTACTGCATGGTTAAATGTTTTAGGTTACGACGCTTATAGTTTGACTTTTGGAATGAATGGATTATACAATTCAAATTCTGCTTGGACAACCAACAAATGGAGTGCTTCAGTTTCAAAAAATTTACCACTAGTTCAATAGTTAAATATAAAATCAGTTAAAATGAAAAATAAAATAATTTTATTGTTTGTGCTTGTATTTATATTTCAAGCAAACAATATATACGCGCAAGGTTGTGATGCTGACGAACCAGCAAACGACTCCATACCCGCTCCAAAAATAAAGATTTTTGGGTTTGTACAACCTGAATATAACTATACATTTTCAGATCCAGCAGAAAACACTTTTTCTTTTAGAAGAGCAAGAATCGGTGTAAGAGGAAGAGTATATGAAGATTTTTCTTATTACTTCATGCTTGAAACTAGCCCATTTATAGGTGGTGTTGGTAGTGCCTATTTAATGGATGCTTTTGTTACTTGGGATAAATACAATTGGTCAAGAATATCTATAGGTTCCTTTAAACAACCTTTCGGGCTAGAAGTATCTACTGCATGTAACAATCTTACAACTATTGATAGAGCTATTGTATCTGATCAACTAGTTTCACCCCAAAGAGATTATGGTATAGCCATTTTTGGCGGAAATAAATTTACTAAATTAAATTACTCGGTTGCATTAATGAATGGTAGAGGATTAAATGTGAAAGACAACAATAATAAAAAAGACATTATCGGTAGAGCAACCTATAAAGTATTAGATTTTATGACCATTGGTGGTAGTTTTAGATACGGCTATCCGAATAATGACGAGGATACACGTACAACCTATGGTGGTGAAATCTTAATGAAATTTAATAATTTACACATACAAGGTGAATATATTCATGACGAAGGTGATTATAATCGTGCAGCAGGTGGTGGTTGTGGAGCTGAACCAATGGTTTTAGGTAAAAAAAGAGATGGTGCCTACGGAATGGTTTGGTATGATACCAAATGGAATATTCAACCGGTTTTTAAATACGAATTTTTTGATCAAGATTTAGATATTAAAGATCTTGGTTATTCTGAAAGAATGACTTTAGGTGTCAATTATTTCTTTAATGATAAAATTAGATTACAAGTAAACTATCAAGCCAATATTGAAACCTATATTAATATTGACAATGATAAATTCTTAGCACAGATTCAAGTTATTTTCTAATTATTTATTTGTTTGCTTGAATGTAATTGAAATCGATTTTGATGGAAAACTCTCTAACTTTTGTTAGAGAGTTTTTTTTGAATCATATTTAGAGTAACTTTGCGTTAAATTATTTTACTCTAAAAAATTAAAGTGAATACACAAGAAATTATATTAAGAGAGAAGTTAAGCGAATATTACACAACAGTTTTTGAAAAAGAATTGATTGATGAAATTGTAGAAATTGGATTTATAGACAAACTAAAATCTGGCTCAACAATGATTGATATTGGTGAAAATATGACTCATATTCCATTAATTTTAAGTGGTGCAGTTAAAATTATCCGTCAAGAAAAAGAAGGCGATGAGTTAGTTTTATATTTTTTAGAAAAAGGAGACACCTGTGCTATTTCATTTATCAACTGCATCAACAGAAAAAAAAGTATTTTTAAAGGTGTTGTTGAAAATGACATTGAAGCCATATTTATTCCTGTTGATAAAATTGATGAATGGTTGGCCAAATACAAATCTTGGCGTCATTTTATTATTGATAGTTACCATTTTAGATTGATTGAAATGGTAGAGTCTATCGACGGATTGGCATTTATGAAAATGAACCAACGTTTGCTTAAATATTTATCCGATAAGGCTAAAATTAATCAAGACATTAATCTTGAAATTACACATCAAGAAATAGCAAAAGATTTAAACACATCAAGAGTTGTTGTTACTCGTTTATTAAAACAGTTGCATAATGATGGTAAAGTATTTTCAACTAGAAATAAAATAAAAGTTTTAGATTTTTAAAATAAACCTTTAAACATTATATAAGTTGTCTGTTTTTTATGGGCAACTTTTTTTATTTCAACATTTCTATAAAATCAATCTCAGAAATAATAGGTATTCCCAACTTTTCAGCTTTTTCTTTTTTACTCGGTCCTATATTATCACCTGCAATAATAAAATTGGTTTTTTTTGAGATGGAACCTGTTACTTTCCCTCCATTGTCTTCTATTGATTTTTTAAGTTCTATACGTGAGAATTCATAAAACACTCCAGAGACAACAAAAACCAATCCTTTTAATTTTTCTGTTTGATTTAATAAAATAGATTCATCTAAAGAAAAACTCAAACCAAAATTTTGCAAACGATTTACAATATCAATATTTATAGGGTTTTCAAAAAAATCTAAAATACTTTGAGCAATTCTTTCGCCTATTTCATCAACATTAACCAAATCATCAAACGATGCTTGCATCAAATTATCAATATTTTTATAGTGTTTTGCAAGTTTTTTAGCAACGGTCTCTCCAACAAAACGTATCCCTAAAGCAAATAAAACTTTTTCGAACGGGATTTGCTTTGAAGCCTCAATTCCTTGAATCATATTATTTGTCGAT
>DAOUTI010000116.1 GCA_030626795.1 Flavobacteriaceae bacterium | reverse complement strand
CATTAATGAAAGGTTTAGATGTGGATGATAAAGCAGAAAGAGTTACCAATTTTCAACATGAAACACTACATAGTTTTAGTGAATTAATTGCTGCAGCTGGAATTTCAAAACCAGATGATTTAAAACGTAGGCATATTAATAGAAGATTGAATATGAATACAGTTCTAAAATACCATGAAATATATCCTTATATCGAAAAAGGTAGTTTATTACAACAATTGGAAGAGAACAAAAATTAAATTAAAACAGCTTTATATTTACTCAATAAAGTTGTAAATCCCTAAAAACATTGAATTTATGAGTAAAATAACTTTCTACGGAGCAGATTGGTGCCCTGATTGTCAAAGAGCAAAAAAATTCTTAAATGATAATCATGAAATATTTTAGAGTATATATTATTGGCAAACAATATATTTTTATTTTTTGTAAACTTTTCATCCTATTTGAGACTCAATAATAAAACATTTTAAAATACAATATACCTTGACAGAGGTTTTCTAAAAAATTAAAGCTTATGAAAATACTATATTTTTTAGTTTTATTATCATTTTATTCTTACATAAATGCACAAAATGTATCTGTTTTATTTGAAGAATTAGATCCTTCTGTGGTTACTATAAAAGTAATTGAATACAAGATAAAAGGTCAAAGACTTTCTACTTTAGAAGGATTAGGATCTGGAGTTATAATAAGTCCAGATGGGCTGATTTTGACAGCCTCTCATGTTGTAGAATCAGCAAATGAAATTTCAGTTAAGTTAAAAAATGGCATGTCTTTTCCGGCAGATGTTTTATCAAGTTCGACTGCTGCAGATGTTGCACTTTTAAAGTTACGAACAGTTCCTCCAAATTTAAAAGCTGTTAAACCTGCAGATTCTAATACTTCTAAAATTGGTGAGCAAATACTTATCATTGGTGCTCCTTTAGGTTTAGAACATTCACTTTCTGTAGGGCATATAAGTAGAAAGATGAAAAAGAACATGCTAACCAATGGGGAAATGGCAGGTTTTATTCAAACAGATGCTTCTATAAATCAAGGAAATTCTGGAGGTCCAATGTTTAACATGAAAGGTGAATTAATAGGTATTGTTAGCTTTATACTATCGCAAAGTGGTGGATTTGAAGGTTTAGGATTTGCAGTGGATATCAATACAGCAAAAAAAACCTTGTTTGATGTAAATAGTTTTTGGACAGGTTTTGATGGGCTATTTTTAAACGAAGTCATAGCTGGGATTTTAAATACTCCGCAACGTTCTGGTGTTTTAATACAGCGCGTTACACCAAATTCTTTCGCAGATAAAATTGGAATAAAAGCTGGGTTTGTACAAGGAGAGATTTTAGGTCAAAAACTAAGGTTGGGAGGAGATATTATTTTAAGTATCCAAGGTTTAAGTTGTAATGCACCTCATGATTTAGGGAACATAAAACTACAAATTCAAAATTTGAATATAGGAGATCAAGTACTCATAGAAGTATTACGAAAAGGAAAAATTATTGTTTTAGAAGGAAATTTCACCAAATAAAATTATTCACTTATTAAAAATGTGCATAAAAAAAGAAATTAAGAAACAACTAAAAATAATATAACAAGTAGATACTACCCTGCAATTATCCCTTCAACTCATACTTTTGGTTATTTTTCTATTGAAAGAAAAAAGAGTAATTATTATATGGTTATAGTAAAAATTGAAGAGTTTTTATTTTAACCTATTACGAAATAATTAGTTTTATAATTAAAAAAGAAACTACTGACAAACCAGTTCCTACTAAAAAGAACATTAAAGATTTACGAATATTTGAATGTTTCTTTTGTATTTTTTCTCCTAAATAATAAATATCTTTTATTAGTGAAGAATACAAATAATCTTTGTCGGTAATCATTTCGAGCATCGCCCATTCATAATCTCGATAACTCATATTATGAAAATTACCAAAATACAGTAAGTTCCCCTGTTTATTTCGAATATCATCTTCTGTAAATTCTCCATGAGTTTTATTAGGGTTAATCGCTAAAATGGCATAAAATATAGAAATTGAACTGGCAATCATTAAAATAAATGCTGGAATTAAACTAGCATCAAGAATTGTAGTTGAAGGCCCTAAAACACCTCCAATTAATAATGAGTTTATAATTGCATTGATAGAAATCATAATATTTGCTTTTCTATCCACCATCTGGTTTAAGGTGTAATGATTACGTGATGTATTTCTAAAAAGTGTTTGTACAGTTCTAATATCAACACTATTATTAGTTTCAGAAAGTGATTCTTTTAAATTCTTTAATTCTTTGTCACTTATTTCTAATTCTTTTTTTAGTGCCGTATCTTGAATACTAATTAATGCTTTTGCTTCTTTTTTTATTGCTTTTATTAAACTGTGCTTTTTTGGTTCTAGAACAGATTTTCCATAGATAGTAAAATAGGTATGGTTTTCAAGAAGTTTTATCAATTCATCATTCCATTTCTTTTTACCGATACTTATTGCATGAAAAATCAATAATTCTTGATACATTTTTTTGAGATACTTTTTTCCTTTCTCTCTGGCAAAATCGTAATACAATGCATCTGCAAAAACTTGCTCTATTTTATTGGTTGGATTTAAGGGATGTTTTGTGTTTTCAAGTATTGCATAAACCGCATCAATATTTTCTTGTGGATAATTTATTTCTTCCAAAAAAGGGTTACCGATTCGAATGGTACATTTTATACATCCCGAAATAATCTTTTTACTTCCAAAGGATTCTGCATCGTAATAACCCAAACCATAAATCCAAGCCGCAACTAAAAGTAATTCTTTTTCTTTTTCTGAAACGTTTTCGTTTTCTGAAATTACTTTAACAGCACTAACCAATCTATGTGTAAAACTAATATCATGATACACAATGCTTTCAGGGTTATTATTAGTAATAAACTCTGTTGTAAAAACTTCTATTTTATTTAATAAATTAATCTCCATTGTACACTAATTATTTCTAAATTTAAACAAAATGTTTGGTTACTTAAAATCCTACGCCTAATCCAAATGAAAATAAAGTATCTTCTTTAGAGCTAAATACTCCAAATTTAGCCGACATTAAATCATAAATGCTAAATATTACACCTCCTCCATAAGAAGTATGCCATTGGTTAGATGGGTCGTTTTTAACCCAAACTCTTCCGTAATCAAATCCTCCAAAAACACCTAAATTTATAGGTAATACACCTGTTTTTATTTTATTAAATTTATACCTTAAATCTATATTTTGATAAAAAGAGGTCTTTCCTGTAAAACGTTGATTTCTGTAACCTCTTAGTCCATCACTTGCTCCAATACTAGGAGCATCATAAAACTCGTAACCATCACCAATATTGATATGTGCTTTTATTTTGGTTGCAAACACCAATTTACCACTTGGTATTAGTTTATAATCAAATCCGAATTCGGGAATCACATAACCAAAGGTATTTTCATTATCTATATTACTTTTAACACCAATTTGAAGTGATGTTTTTAATCCTAAAGTTGGAAATGACTTATTATCTACATTTTCAAATTTATAAATCACGTCTGCTCCAAGATAATTTTGATCATCAAAAACAGTATTTGGTACTTCACCTAAATCATTTGAATCTGAAATATATCGCCCTTCTGTTTTATCAGTTTCAATAATTTCATAATTTAGAGCTGCTTTAATGCTACTCCCATTAATCCCTTCCCTTACTAAAGAAGGTGAAAAAGCGAATGTTTTTAATTTTACTCGATTGTAATCATCTCCCAATTCATCGTCTAAATTTTCTGTTTCATTTCCAAAGCCAAAGAAATTTATACTGTAATTAGGACTGGTAAAAACGGCATCTACATTTAATTTAAAATTACCTACTAACTTATTAAATTCACCCTTGTAAATAAACTCAAATCCATTAGTTGATGTAAAATAATATGCTTCAATCGTCTGTTTTTGAGAAAAATGATCTTTATGAAATCCATTGTTCGTATAGATATTCTTAGCACCAATCTTCATTCCATCATCTTTGTTAAACCCAATATTTGGGATGATTTGATTTATATTATATTTCGCATTTTTATGATTGTAAACATTTACATTATAATCATCGGTTAAACTTTTCCTGCCATTATTGGTTACAAATGTGTTCTTTTTAGATTTATAATCTCTAATTTTAACCTTTTTCCCATTTATAATATTATAACTATCGTTATTTTGTCCCCCAACAATAGTAATGTGTATTAGTTTATTTCCTTCTCCATAAACTTCAAAGTAATCATCATCATCTAAACCAAAAATCAATAATTCTTTAGTAATTTCATGATTGAATGTGCTATTATAAAATTCGAGTTCTCTATTTATATCTTTATAACCAATAACTTGAGTTTTTCCATTTGGCAATCTTTTAATCTCAAACCAGTCTCTTTTATCAGTTCCCTTTACGATACTATATTTTTGAATTTCACTGTAATAACTATCTGATATTTTTTGCAATTTTGAAATCCTACTCAATAATTTTTGCTTAATCTCCAAGATCGTTTCACCTATCAGTTCAGGAGGGAAGTTCTTAAAAGCATCAACAATAACTTCTTCTGTTAAATTTGCTTGAATATAAGCAACTTGAGCATCCCAAAGTGATTTTTTAGCTCCATTTATCAAAGCCATATCTAACGGATAGGGCTCGAAATTAAACCCTTTTGGGTCTTTCAATTCATCATCGTAAGATTTTAACATATGTAGCGAAGGAGTGATACTTGTTAAAATACCCATTAAAAAACCATCTCCCATAATTGAAAACGCCTGGTCTCTGTCTCTAGGAATTGGTTTGTAAATTATTTTCTTTCCTTCGCCTTTAAATTCTGCCCAACGCCATTGATCTTCATGTCGATCCCAATCACCAATCACCATATCAAACAATCTTGCTCTAATAAAAGCAGATTGATCGACAGAATATTTGTGATTTTTTCGAAGTTTTTTCAACATATCATCGGTACTAATTATCGTGTTTGAAAAACCAAAACTTGCAATATCACCATGACCCGAAGTTACTCGTTCTTCAATCATGTATAATTCATTTCCATACTCATTATTATAACCTTTTAATGCATTTTGTTTTGAAACATAATACAAAACGGGGTTGGGGTGATATACTTCAATAGCGTCAGATAAACTTGCTATGGTGTAAGGAGCATAAGGATAAGATCCTGTAAATACATCGAGAATTAAATCTTCAGAAAATGTATCGTTCAACTCATTATCTATATACTGATTTTTAAATGCAACCGTCTGTAGATATTTTGTTGCACTTTTATGCATCGCTCGCATTACATACTCCTTTCCTTCTGTATTTGTTAAAATTAATGAAACAGATTGATGTCCGCCTCCTTTTCTTTTGGGTGTTAATCCTCCAAACAAGGTGTCTAAATTTACGGTAGGCACTTTTACTTTTTGACTATAATAATCTCGATATCGTTGTCCCCACATTGATTTACAAAATTTACTTTTTGAAGTTTCTTCATTTGTATATATGGAGCTTTCTAAAAACTCTGGAGTGGTATTATTATAATTTACTGATTCCATTTTTTTGTATGATGGAAATACCTCTGTTTGATAAACTAATTTTTCTTTATTGTTTTCAATTCCATAAAACTGAACCTCTGAAGAGCCATCTTTATAAATATTTAGTTTTGCAAACCCTAATTGGTTATAGGTAAAGGCACATTCTATATTTCTTGTGGGTGAATTTTTTGACCCAGAACCGCTAATTATCTGTGGTAAATTGTTTTTTACAATGTACTGAAGGTTATGTTCATGGCCCGAAACAAAAACAGCTTTTGGATTGTTTTGAGCAATAGCTATTAATTTGGTTCTTAACTCCACATACCGTTTACTTTGTAAGTCTTGTGACGAAACCCCTCCTGTTTTTCTTAACAAACTAGCAATTGACCCTGCTATTGGAACAGGTATCATTTGTTGTTTTAATGAATATTGCCCGCCATGAGAACCATTAGAATAAATAGGATGGTGAATAGCAATAATGGTAGTCTTTCCATTACTTTTTTTAATTAAACTTTCAAATTCATCTAAAAAATTCAATCTGGTTTTTATAGAACAATTATCGTTAATGTTAGGTTCCTTGTCCCAATCTTTTAAATACCATTCACTATCTATTGCAATGATAACCACATCATCATTAATTTTTATTTTCTGTAACGGGCAACCTTTTTCAGGATAAAAACCTTTTTTATTATCCAACTGTTTTTCAATATATTTTGCTTGCCTATTAACTCCTTTTACACCTTTACGCCAGTCATGATTTCCTGGAATAAAAATAGTTTTTCCTTTATAATTTTTTACCGTTGCAATTTGAGCATCTAATATTTTTTCAGATTTTTCTCTTCCTTTTTTACCCTTTTTAGGCATTCCGTTAGGATAAATATTGTCTCCTAAAAAGATTATACTACTTTGTTTGGTTTCTGATTTTAATTTTTCGGCAACCACTTCATTTACTATATTTCTTCCTTCTTCATCCAATTTCCCTGCATCACCAATAAGATATACTGAATAAATAGGATTTTCTTTCTCTTCAATTTCGGATTCCCAATGTTGGTCATCTTTTGAGATTTGCGTATTATAGGTTGCACAAGAATTTAATAAAAAAGTTACAATTAAAAAAAAGATAAAGGGTAGAAATTGTTTAATCATATTTACATTTACTATCGTTAATCAAAACATTTAATATATTGTGAATATAATAAAAGAATAAAACATAATTCATTTTATTAATTTTAATTTAACTCTTGTAGATTATAAGATATTAAAATCAAAAAATGGTATCTTTACCGTCATTAATTATTAACTGAATATATTAATGGAAGCGAATAATGAAACAACAAAAGAGTTGTTTGGAAGTTGGGTGTTAGCGTATAGTGACAAACTTTTTTCCTGGGCATTTCACAAAACATCATCTAAAGAAATTGCTGAAGACTTAGTTCAAGATACGTTTCTTTCAGCTTACAACAAATTAGCTACATTTCAAGGTAAAAGTCAACCAAAAACATGGCTTTTTTCTATTTTAAATAATAAAATTATTGATTATTATAAAAAAAAATCAAAGCAATTTATTGTTTCTTCAGATGATTATCTCAAACAAATTAGAACAACTGATGGGTTTTTTGATAAACATGAGAAATGGAAAACTCAATCTGATTTAAATGATCAGCATTGGTTAGACAATCCAGAGTTTAATTCTATTCTTTCAGATTGCATAAAGAATCTGCCTGATAATTGGCAGTTTATTATTCAATCTAAATATATTTTAGATAAAAAAAGTTCAGATATCTGTCAGGAACTTAATATCACACAGTCTAATTATTGGCAAATAAGTCACAGAGCAAAATTAGTATTAAAAAAATGTATAGAATTAAATTGGATTAGCTAATGGGAAAAATAATGAACACATTAGTACTTTCTTGTAAAAAAGCTACTGAGTTGATTGAAAAACGTGGAGTTGTTAAATTATCTCCTAAAGAAAAAATTCAATTATCGATGCACACTTCGATTTGTAGTGCTTGTAAAAAATATGAAGAACAAAGTGAAATAATTGAAAAATCATTAGAACAAATTCATCAAAAAAATAATAAACCAATGAAGCTTTCTTCAGAGAAAAAGGAACAGATCATGAAAATGTTTGATAAAAACAATTAGATTAAACCCATTATTGACTACCTATAATTTTTTTACATTCTCAATCATAAAACAATACCTATAGTATACATGAAAAATTTATTTTTTGTAATTATTGCGTTAACTTCTGTGTTTTTAGCTAACAGTCAACAGACTAAGATCAAACATGTAGATTCTGCAGAATTTAAAGAATTACTAGCTAAGAACGATGGTACCTTACTCGATGTTCGTACATCTTATGAATTTGACAGTGGTCATATTAAAGATGCTGATCAGTTAAATTATTATGCTTTTAGTTTTAAAGATGATCTTCTTTTATTACCCAAAGACAAACCAATATATTTATACTGTAGAACGGGTTACAGAAGTAATAAAACTGCTAAAATACTTATCGAGAACGGCTATGAAAAAGTTTATAACTTACAACATGGAATTAAGGATTGGGAACAAAAAAAACACTCAACAGTTAAAGATACAGAAGAATAAGTAAAATGATTTTGAATTATCAATTCATAGATTTAGTACTTTAAAAATCTGCGAAACATAGTATTTAATCTCTCTTTTTAATATATAAGGTTAGTATTAGAATCCTAATTT
>DAOUTI010000102.1 GCA_030626795.1 Flavobacteriaceae bacterium | reverse complement strand
GCCATGCTCTTGGGCAAATTCAATTTGTTTTGAGATATAAGCTTTTAATGTTGGGTAAGTCTCATAATAAGTTTCTATTAATTCTTTGGCCTCCGATCTGCTCAAATCGGTTTGCTGACTTAAACCAAAAGCAGAAACGCCATAAATAATACCAAAATTCACAGTTTTTGCATTACTTCTTTGCTCGCGAGTAACTTCTTTTATTGGCACATTAAAAACTTTTGCTGCGGTAGCTTTATGAATATCTTCTCCATTCAAAAAGGAAGTTTTCATTTCTTTGTCTCCACTCATTTCGGCAATTAATCGCAATTCAATTTGCGAATAATCGGCGGCGAGTAAGGTGTAATTTTCATCGCGGGGTACAAAGGCTTTTCTTACTTGTCTGCCTCTTTCTGTCCTTATCGGAATATTTTGCAGGTTAGGCTTGTTTGAACTCAATCTTCCAGTAGCAGCTACTGCCTGACTGTAAGTGGTGTGAATTCTTCCAGTTTCCTTATTTACTTCATTTGGTAGAGCGTCCACGTAAGTATTTTTTAATTTTACGAGTCCGCGCCAAGCTAAAATACGGGCAACAATTTCATGTTTTGGTGCTAGTTTTGAAAGTATTTCTTCGCCTGTGGCGTATTGTCCAGTTTTGGTTTTTTTAGGTTTTTCAACTAATTTCAATTCTTCAAATAATACAATACCTAGCTGTTTTGGTGAAGCCAAATTGAAATCGGTATTTGCTTCGGCATATATTTTTTGTTCTAAATTGGCAATATCTTTGGTTAATTCTTCCGATAAGGTGTTTAAAAAATCAACATTAACATTAATACCTTCTATTTCCATATTTGCCAAAACGTCAACCAATGGGATTTCAATGTCTTGGAATAGTTTGGTTAAATTATTTTGAAGGAGTTCTTTTTCAAAAACTTGTTTTAATTGCCAAATAATGTCTACATTTTCTACTGCAAATTTTGTTTGATTTTCAGTTGAAATATCACGTACCTTACTTTGATTTTTACCTTTTTTACCAAGAAGATCTTCTATAGAAATAGGGGTGTAGTTTAAATAAGTTTCAGATAGAACGTTAATACTGTGGCGCATATCTGGATTGATTAAATAATGCGCTAACATGGTATCGAAATAAGTTCCTTTTACTTCAATATTATAGGTTTGAAGTATTTTTATATTGTGTTTTAAATTATGACCAATTTTTTCGATATCATTATCTTCAAAAAATGGCTTGAATTGTTCTAAAATAGAAGTAGATTCTTCTTGATTTTCGGGTATAGTAACATAATAGCCTTTACTTTTTTCATAAGAAAATGAAAAGCCAACGATATTTGCTTCAAAAGTATTTGTGCTTGCTGTAGCTACTGTTGTTGTGAGTATATTAAAACAAACTGATTTTTGTTGTAAGAGTTTTTTAATGAATAGGCTTCGCGAAAATACAGTATCTATAAATTGATAAAAATGACTGGTGTTTTCAATGGCTTTATAGCCAGAAAATGATGTTGTGTTCACATTTTCTTCAGTAGGCGCAGCAAAAAGATCAAATTGTTTTTCTTGTTCAGGGCTTGAATTTTTATTTGAAGTAGAGGTTTCGTTTGTTGTTTGTTGTTTGCTATTAGTTATTTGAGAATTTTTATTTGGAACAGGATTTTGATTAAAAATTCTATTCATATTATCCAAAGTTCTCCTAAATTCTAATTCTTGAAAAATGGTAGTCACTTTTTGAAAATCGGGTGTGTTTAATTCAAAATCTTCTTCGTGAAATTCAACAGGGCAATCCAACATGATGGTTGCCAATTGTTTTGATAAAATTCCTAAATCAACATTAGCTTCAACCTTTTCCTTCATTTTACCTTTGAGTTCGTGGGTATTTGCCAAAAGATTTTCCATACTACCATATTCTTTTAAGAATTTTTTAGCAGTTTTATCACCAACTCCTGGTAGGCCAGGAATATTATCGGCAGCATCTCCCATCATTCCTAGGTAGTCAATTACTTGTTTTGGGTGTTCAATTTCAAATTTTTCTTTTACTTTATCAACACCCCAAATTTCAATACCGTTACCCATACGAGCGGGCTTATACATAAAAACATTATCGGTTACTAATTGCGCAAAATCTTTATCAGGAGTAACCATAAAAGTTTGAAAACCAGCTTTTTCTGCTTGAATAGAAAGTGTTCCGATTAAATCGTCAGCCTCAAAACCAGCAACTTCTACAATAGGAATGTGCATGGCTTCTAAAATTTTATGAATATATGGAACCGCAATTTTAATTGCTTCTGGAGTTTCTTGTCTATGCGATTTATATTCAGGATAAGCTTCGGTTCTAGCAGCAGAACCACCTTTATCAAATGCAACAGCTAAATGGTCGGGTTTTTCTCTTCGAATAACATCTAAAAGTGAATTGGTAAAACCCAAAATAGCCGAAGTGTCCATTCCTTTCGAATTGATTTGAGGGTTTTTAATTAGCGCGTAATATCCTCTAAAAATTAATGCAAAGGCATCTAGTAAAAAGAGTCGTTTTTGATTTGACATATCGTTGGGTTTAATCTCTGTAAAAGTACTAATTTGTAATCCTATCTTAAAATAATGTTTTAATTAATCGTAAATATCTAATATTTTGAGGGTTTTAAGTTCAATACAGATAAAATAGTATATTTGTAATACCAGAAAAATGAAATAGCATGACAAAGTTTGGCGAATTAATAAGCTCAAGAATTCCTACTTTAATTGATTTTTATACCGAATGGGAAGGTGAAAGCAATAATTTACATCCAATTTTACGCGATGTTGCTGCTGCTTTAGGCGATAAAGCAAAAGTTGTTAAAATTGATGTGGCTAAAAATGAAACTTTAGCTGAGGCACTTCGAATAAAAGGGAATCCAACTTTTATTATTTACAAAGATGGCGAAATGAAATGGCGACAAACCGGACATCAAGATGCAAATACCTTGATTAGTTTGGTGCAGCAGTATCTGTAATGAGCAAATTAACTATTAGATTGTTAGATGTTAGCGTTTTTTGCGAAGGAGGTATGACTGTGGCAATTTATTTTTCAATGAAGAGACTACCACATTTTACTGAAAAAAGTAAAATTCGCAGAGGCGAATGCAAATTAACTAATTGATTATAAGTATATTTTAATGATTTCTTATATCGAATTCACGCTATAAAGCTTTAAAAACGTATCCTTCTTTTGTAAAATATTCTAAAACTTTTGGTAGTGTATATTCTAAATTTTTAAATGCTTTTTCACTGTCGTGGAATACAACAATACTTCCATTTTGTGCATTTTTAATTACATTTTGATAACATTTTTCAGGACTTATTTTTTGATCAAAATCGGCGCTTAAAACATCCCACATTATTATTTTATATCCTTTGCTTTGTAATGCTTTTGCTTGCTTGGATTTTATTTTCCCGTAAGGTGGACGGAAGAGGTTATTTGTTGGTTGTTGGTTGATAGTTGATGGTTTTCTATCTTCGGTCTTCAGCCGATTAATTACAGTTTCCGTTTTTTCAATATTTTGTAAATAATTATAGGTATTTGTTTTCCAGCCCTGTAAATGATTAAAAGTGTGGTTGCCTATACTATGACCGTGATTTATTATTTGTTTAAAAACTTCAGGGTGTTTTTTAATGTTATCTCCTACACAAAAAAAAGTGGCTTTTGCATTGAATTTTTCTAGGGTTTTTAAAACCCATGGAGTAATTTTAGGTATTGGTCCGTCATCAAAAGTGAGATAGATTTCTTTTTTGTTTGTTGCTATTTTCCAAGTGTAATTAGAAAATATACTTTGAATTATTTCAGGAGTTTTTACAAAGTAAAATTTCATGGTTTAAGTTGGAAGACGGAAGACGGAAGGCGGAAGATGGAAGACGGAAGATGGAAGACAGAAGACCAATAAAATCTTCTCACTTCTCACTTCTTACTTCTTACTTCTTACTTCTTACTTCTCACTTCTTTATTTATCGTTCTTCTAAAACTTCTTCTAATAAGGTAATCGATGTCATAAATTCTTGCTTCATTTTTTCGGTATATTCCTCTGTATCAAATTCTTGAACCGTAGCGATGATATAGCGATATAAATCTAAAGTTCCTTCTAAATCGCTAAAATTTTGTGAAAACTGATAAGAGCTGACACCACTGTAATAGGTAATTTTTTCTTGAAAATTATTGGTTAAAAACTCGACTATTTTACGTGCTTTTTCTGGTTTATTTATTTTGTAATAAGAATCAATATGACCAATAACCAATCTATAATAACCATATTTTTCAATAGGCATTTTTTCAACGGATAAGTCTAACATTTCTTCCGCTTTAGCGAAATCACCTTCTTTAATAAACTCATCGGCAAGTCTGCCTAAACTATTTCTAAAGGAAATTCCGTTTTTTCTAGTTTCAGGATCTACATAAATATCACCATTAGAGTTTTTCCAAGTCCATTTTTTAACATTTTTGTACATGGTATTGGTGTCAATTCTACCCATATCCATAAAATTTTTATTTTCAATTGGGGTTTTTATAGGTACAAATTTATAAGCCAATCCGTCTAATTGCAAATAGTCTTTTAACCAAATATATTCCTCAGCTGCTTGGGCGCCTCCTGTAAAGTAAATAGGTCGTTCCCAATTGTTATTTGCCAAAATATCAAGCATTAAGATCCTGTTTTTTACCAAAGCAGCTTCCGATATTACAATGTCAATATAAGGTACAATTAAGGCAGAATCTTTGGCAGCAACAATACCGTTTTTAAGTACTGCTTCTTTGTCAACCATTAATCTAATTTTATTGGTTGGGTACACTTTTTCGGGGTGACCATTTTCTTCAAAATCAATAGATGTTCTGCTGTCATCACTTTCAATCCAGCGCATTAAAAATTTAATATCAATGATAGAATCTTTAAATTGTGGATAAGCATAAGGGTAATGATAAGCCACATCTAGAGAGCCTTCTTTAAAATGATTGTGAGTTAGTTGTGATGGAATAGGATCTGCCAAATAAGTTTTTCTTTTTTGTTGATCGATATACCAATCTTTTGCAAACAAGCTCGTGTTGATTAATTTGATATCGGTACGATAATTTTCAACTTCTTGCATATACCAAAGTGGAAAAGTATCATTATCACCAATGGTAAACATGATAGCATTTTCTTGACAAGAGTCCAAATATGCTTTAGCATTATTGTAGGTTGCAAATTTACCCGATCTGTCATGGTCATCCCAATTTTCTTTTGCCATAATAGTTGGTACCGCAAGTAAACTAATTACTGATATTGCAATTGCTAAAGGTTTTGGTTTGAACTTATGTTTGAGTTGTTCGTATAAAGCTAAAACGCCAAAGCCAATCCAAATGGCAAATACATAAAATGAACCAACTACTGCATAATCCCTTTCGCGAGGTTCAAATGGTTTTGGGTTAGTGTAAAAAATAATGGCCAATCCTGTAAAGGCAAAAAACAAAAATAAAATATAAAAATTATTTTTATCATTTTTGATGTGATAAAACAACCCAATTAATCCTAGTATTAAAGGTAAAAAGTAGTATTTATTTCGCCCTTTATTTTCTAAAACTTCACTTGGTAGGTTTGTTTGTGAACCTCTAAACATTTCGTCAATAAAAGTAATTCCGCTAAGCCAGTTACCATGGTTATCTAAATTACCTTGAATATCGTCTTGTTTTCCAACAAAATTCCACATAAAATATCGACCATACATATAGCCAAATTGAAATTTCATCATAAATGTAATATTCTCGCCAAAAGTTGGGCGGCGTTTACTTCGTTGCGGAATTCCAGCTATAGCTTTATAATTATTAACGACACTAGCTGTTGGATCGACCATACGAGGAATAAACCCTTTATGTTTGTCTGAGTAATTTGGCAGTTCACCTTTGTAGTTATTTACGATGATATATTTACCAGCTTTTTCATCTTTTTCGTATTTGGGTTTGCCATCTCTAAAAGGATTTTTTTTATCTTTTTCACCAGTTTCAGAATAGTAAGAACCATAAAAAACATTGGCATCGCCATACTGTTCTCGGTTGTAATATGCCAGTAATTCACGAGCACTTGACGGGTTATTTTCATTAATAGTAGTGTTGGCATTTGCTCTAATAGGCAACATTAACCAAGATGAAAAACCAACCATAATAAATAACACAGAAAGCAATAATAGGTTTGCTGTAAATTTGCTTTTTTTACGAGTGTGTTTTAATCCGAAGTAAAATAAAGCAACCAAAACAAGGCCTGCAATAATACTTCCTGAATTGAATGGTAAGCCAATAGTATTGACGAAAAATAATTCAGAAGCACTAAAAAATGTTAAGGTGTAAGGGAATAAAAATTTAAATACAAATGCCAAAACCAAGATGGAGATGATATTAGCTATAATGAATTGTTTGGTATTTAAATTAGGATATTTTTTATAGATATAAATAAATACAATGGGTGGGATTACTAATAGTGATAAGATGTGAACTCCAAAAGATAATCCAACAATAAAGCTAATTAAAAGCAGCCATTTGTTACCTCGTGGTTTGTCCATTTCGGCTTCCCAGTGTAAAGCCAACCAAAATAATAATGCCATTAAAAATGATGACATGGCGTAAACTTCTGCTTCTACTGCGCTAAACCAAAAACTATCTGAAAAAGTATATGCCAAAGCGCCAACCAAACCACTACCTAATATTGCGATTGAACTGCCTGTACTTAATTCGTTATTGTTTTTTAAAACTACTTTTTTAGCTAAAGCTGTGATAGTCCAAAACAAAAATAATATGGTAAAGGCACTTGCTAGAGCCGACATAAAATTAACCATCATTGCTATTTGCGATGCCTCGGAAGTAAATAAGGCAAAAAACGCGCCCATCATTTGAAACAATGGTGCTCCGGGTGGGTGACCAACTTCTAATTTTACTGAAGTTGCAATATATTCACCACAATCCCAATAGCTCACGGTAGGTTCAAGTGTTAAAGTGTAAGTTATAAGTGCAATAGCAAAAGCTAACCAACCTAGAATGGTGTTGTATTTTTTATAATTAAATGATAACATATGTACAATTTATAATATGTGGCGAATTTAAGAAATAAAATGAAACCGTATGTTTAAAAATAAAATAGATAAGTAAAATTGAAAATTATAAAGTCTTTTTTGTTGAATGTAAAAAAAACAAAAAAAGTATTTTGCTAGATTAAAACTTTATATTAAATTTGCACCCGCTAAGCAGAAATGTGAAGTGAGAATTAGAATACTATAATTCTGAATATTGACCCATGGTGTAACGGTAGCACTCCGGTTTTTGGTATCGTCAGTCAAGGTTCGAATCCTTGTGGGTCAACAAGAAGCTCTCTATTATAGAGGGCTTTTTTTGTTTTGGTAATGTAAATAAAAATTGTATATTCGCTAAGCTTTAAATTTCTGAGGGGAAAACTTAAAGTGATATAACCAAACCTGAATGTTTTACATTCGGGTTTTTACTTTTTAATGAGCTTTTTAACGGTGTAACCCTTTTCGGAATAAATTTTTATTAAATAAATACCTCTTGGTAAATCACCTAGATAAATGGATTTACTTTTTGGATCGATTTCTTTTACTTTACCTCCTAAAATAGAATAAATTTCAATTTTAGTTAGTGTTAATCCTTTTGATTTGATTTTTAAAAAATCGGTTACTGGGTTAGGATGAAGATCAATAAGATTGGATAGGTTATTATTTTCAGTTATATTTTTTTTAATGGTGTGGTTTGAAGCCTCAGGTGTTTGGGCATAACCACAAGTGCCAAAGAAAATAAAAAATAAAACAAAATACTTTAGCATAATTTGGCTCAATAGAAGTGGTTAAAAAACAAAATTATAAAAAAATTAATGCATCGGGTATGAATTATTTGTTAATTTATCAACAGTCTATCTATAACGAATAGAAACGCTAATATTATTGTAAGGTGAAAAGCAATCTATTTAGCCGAATTATCTTTTATAAAAATATAAATTATATATATTTGTTTTTCTTAAAACAAGGAACAGATTAAGCCTTTACAATAAGGTTTAGTCCAATAAAAGTATGAAAAATAATAATAAAAACATTAAGCCTGTAACAACTTTGTTGAGTTTGTTAGGGGTGATGGCTTTATTGTTTTTGATATTACTTTTTTTTCCCGATAAGGGTATTTCTGTAGGGAAATTATCTTTAAAATTCCCTACAACTAAAGACTTTTTTACCATTAAAACTTCAAAAAATAGTTTAGATAATGCTGCAGCCAAACTGATTTGTAAAATAGACTCTTTAGCAGTTTTAGCAAAAATAGACAGTACTTTAAACAAACAAAAAACAGATTCTATTTACCAATTTAAAATAGATTCTATTTTAAAAAACAGGTTAGATTCAATTGTTAGGGCAAATAGAAAAATTCAAGGAAACAGTGAGGCAATGGCTTCTTTAAAACCTTTTTTTAAAGCTTTAAATAATGCAAAACATAAAAAAGTTAGAATTTTACATTACGGTGATTCTCAAATAGAATCAGACAGAATTACTTCTTATTTACGCAATAAAATGCAACAAAAATTTGGTGGTATTGGTCCTGGTTTATTTCCAGTGATTCAGGTTTCTGAAAAATGGACATTAAACACATCACATTCTAAAAACTGGAAACGCTATACCGGTTTTGGTAAAAAAGACGCTTTAGTAAAGCATAATAAATATGGAGCTTTAATGAGTTTTTGCCGTTTTTCGCCTTTACAAACCGATAGCTTGGTTGGAGAAAAACCAATAAATGAAGCTTGGATTTTAATTAAAAAACCAACTTTATCTTATCAAAAAACTAAAAAGTATACGCAATTAAATATCTATTTAAGGAATTTAAATACGGAAACTCAATATGCTATTATTGCAGACAGTGCTACTATAAAAACAGGGGCTATAAAGCCAAAAACAAACTTTTTAAAATTACAAGCAAATTTTAAAACCACGCCTAATCAAATTAAAATAGTTTTCAAAAGTGTTGAAAGTCCAGATGTTTTAGGTTTATCATTAGAAGGTAGCCAAGGTGTTGTGATGGATAATATTCCGTTGCGAGGGGCATCGGTTACACTTTTTACAAAACAAAATAAGCAATTATTAGCGCAAATGTACAATAGCTTAAAGCCTGATTTTATTATTTTGGAATTTGGTGGTAACACGGTACCTTACATTAAAAAGGGCAAGAGTTTGAACTATTATAAATGGATGTTTAAAAAACAAATTGAGTTGCTTAAAAAATTGAATCCTAATATACCAATTTTGGTTATCGGTCCTGCCG
>DAOUTI010000039.1 GCA_030626795.1 Flavobacteriaceae bacterium | reverse complement strand
TGGAGGTTTTATAAACGATGGGGAGCCGTGGCATTTGCAGGAGCTGGTTCCATTTGGGGCAATGACAATGAAGAAGAAGCTTTTGAACAAAAGTTATTACCAAGTGCCGGTTTGGGCATGCGTTTTATGATTTCGCGGGAAAAACGAATCAATTTACGTTTGGACTACGCATTTGGAATAGATGGTAATCAAGGCTTATATTTTGGGGTAATGGAAGCATTTTAAATTTAATAATATAAACAACTAAAAATTAGAAATTATGAAAACACGAAGTATTATCATTCTTATGGGCTTATTTTTTGCATTTAGCTCGGTAAAAGCACAGTCAAATTGGGAAGCAGGGATGCGTTTCGGAGATAATATTGCTATTGACCTAACCATTCCGTTAGGGCTTTCGCCGCGATTGCATACCGCAATATATTTAGATCGATTTGGTATAGGTGGGTACTTTGACTGGATGTTTTCCTTATCGGAAGGACCTTCAGGTTTAAAATTTTATCCTGGCGTTGGTCCGGAATTTTTCTTCGGAAATAATTTTGATTTCCATATTGCAGGAGATTTTGGAGCTGAATATTCTTTCAAATTTCCTTTAACCGTTGGTATTGACTGGAGGCCAGCCTTTGTAGTGACTAATAACTTTAATTTCAAATCAAACAATTGGGGAATGTTTGCCCGGTTTAGGTTTGGTAAAGGTGTAAAGTTTGTGAAAGTTGACTAGATAGGGTGGTATAAAGTATAAGTATGTGCTTTATTTTGATGCAAACGGAACACATCCTGTTAAAGCATTGTGGGCACTATCAATGTATAAGTTACTGGAGCAACTATTTATTGAAAATAAAATAAATTATTAATAATTAAAATAAATATCTAATATGAAAAAATTACTATTATTATTTACAACAATCATGTTTGGGGTACTATCTGTAACTGCCCAAGAATCTCAAGGAGAATCTCAAGAAGAAATGTCAAAAGCAGCGGCAAACCCATTGGCCGATTTAATGAGTCTACCTCTTCAGAATAATTTAAACATGAATTACGGTGAATACAACCGAAATATGAATATATTAAATATTCAACCTGTAATACCTCTTATGGGTGGTAAACTAATCACCAGAACAATCTTCCCCATCGTTTCCATTCCGGATTTTAGTAGTGAAAGTGGAAATTATTCCAGGGGACTGGCTGATATTGTATTTACAGCATTTTATGTTCCGGAAAGTAAAGGGCTAATGTGGGGATTTGGACCGGTTATTGAAATGCCAACAGGAGGCAGCAAACGAGGCACCCAAAAATGGAGTGCAGGACCATCGCTGACATTAATGGCTCAACCTGGTGATTGGACAATTGGTGTATTGATTAATAATGCCTGGTCTTTTGCAGGTGACTCAGATAGAGATAATGTTAACCATATGTTGATGAATTTTTTTGTTGTGCGGCAATTAGGTGGTGGTTGGTATGTGAACAGTGCTCCTATCATCACTGCTGATTGGACTGCTGATTCTGATGACCGGTGGATTGTTCCTTTGGGAGCAGGATTTGGTAAAATGACGATTCTTGGAGGAAAACTTCCCTTGAACTTACAAACTCAATTGTATTATAATGTGGTACGCCCTGATTTTGGCCCTGAATGGCAATGGAGAGTGCAAGCGCAGATAATGCTACCTGCCTTTGGCCAGAAAGAAAAAGGGAAATAGAAATAAAAGGTATCTAACCTAGACCCCGCTAACGAATAAGTCCAGGTATTGGTTATGAATTTTTAGAATTATGGCGGGCTGAATTAGATTTTCCCTACCATTATACTAGGAATACGCTTGAAGATGAATTCGCTACCAATGATTTTGTATTTGGACTTAAGGTCTTTCATACATTGCAAAAAAAAATTGATAAGGAAATTAAAATTACTAACTAAAATTATTAGACATGAAATTAAACATTTTTAAAGTCTTATTTATTTTGTTTCCAATAGTTTTAGTAGGACAAGGATATTATAATCGAGAAAATTTTGGAAATCGTTCATTATTACTAAGTGGAAATGTAACGGGTAGTGTAGAAGACTTAGGTCTAACATATTATAATCCTGCCAGAATAGCTTTAGTTGAAAACCCTATATTTTCAATCAATGCCAAAGCCTATGAGTATAATACACTCAATTTAAAAAATATATTTGGCAGGAATGGTAAATTAGATGATTCAAGTTTTAATGAAGTTCCAAGTTTAGTAGCCGGTACTTTTAAGATTGATAAATGGGAAAATCATCATTTTGCTTATGCGTTTATAACTAAACTTCGTGATAATAGAAATATAAGTTTGGTAAAAAATTTAAAACAAGAAGAATTAGAAGACGTTTTAAAAGAATTTACAGCTGAAATACATTCTACCAATAAAGAGACCGATGAGTGGTTTGGAGTAACTTGGGGAACGAAAATAAAGGATAATTTAAGTATTGGAGTTTCTGCTTTTGCATCTATTTATAATTTCAAGAACAAATTTAACCTAGATTATACAGGTTTGGATCAATTGCAGCATGTGAATTTATATAACAATGAAGTTATAATGCAACAAACTTCATATGGAATGTTTTGGAAAGTGGGTTTGGCATGGAAATTAAAAAAAATTGATTTGGGTTTAAATATTGATCTTCCATATTTGGAAGTTTACAATAAAGGAAAGTTTAGATTTCAAAAGTATTTATCAGGTACTGAAAATGATATATTTAGATTTATTGATTTTAAAGATATAAAATCTCGGCGAAAAGAACCGCTTGGAATTTCTGTTGGTGCAGGTATACCTATAGGTAAACATAGGTTTCATACAAAGATAGATTGGCATGGTAAATTATCGGAATACGATCGATTACTAATTCCTGTAGCTGATTCCATTTCAAAAGTATTTTCCTTTAAAGAAGAGCGTAGATCTGTGATTAATTTTGGAATTGGAGGCGAATATTATATAGATGAAAAATGGAGTCTGTATGGAAGTGCTTCGACTGATTTTTCTCCTTTAAGATCCAATGCTAATATATTTGATTTGGTTGATGATGAGGATAATAATGTAGATTTTGAATCTAATTTTTATCATTTTGGTTTAGGTGTAAATTTAAGCATGAAAAGAGTAAAACTCATTATGGGCTCTACTTTTGCTACAGGGACTGATAGATTTGATCAGCCAATTGAATTTCCAGATTCTAATTTTGAAATCCCACTCAATGAAGACCCATCTAAAATTACTGTAACACGATGGCAATTTGTTGTTGGGTTAGAAATACCTCTTTTTGGATATGATGTGGAATTTAAATAGCGATGGGTGATGATCCAGATGAAGTAGAAGATATTGTATATGCACGATATACTCCATATACAAATTTTAGCTGGGCAACTGGAATTTACTATAAAAGAGTGTTAAGTAAAAGCTTGTCTTTAAGTTTTTTTGCTGACCTAAATATAGCCGATGCAAAATACAACTTTACCTATATTGACAAGATTGAAAATGGTGAACCCATCTATACCGATAATGAAACATTTACAACCAATTATGATTCTTACTCAATTGGAGGGAGTATAAACGTAATGCTTTGGTAAAGTAATTTAGATTAATTGCTATTTGTTTTATTGAGTAACACACCAGGGCTTAATCATATTTTCAATATAAATAAAGTTGTTGTTTAGTTGAATTATATGGTATAATAGAGCCTCTTTTTGTCTATTATACCTAAATTACTGAATAACAAAAAGATAAATAGTTGCTCAGGGCGACAATTCTAAAAAAAAACAAAGTAGAAAAGCTAAAACAATTAAATTATCCTTTATAAAAAGGTAATTTTACTATAGTAGCAGGAACTGTTTTATTACGTATTTGGATAAATATTTTTGTTCCCAATTTGGTATACCCTTTGTTAACATAGCCCATACCAATACCTTTTTTTAAGCTAGGGCTCATAGTTCCAGAGGTTACTTCGCCAATTTTATTGTTATTTTCATCAACAATATCATAACCTTGTCTTGGTATACCTCTCACATCTAGTTCAAAAGCTTTTAACCTTCGTGAAACACCTTCTTCTTTTTGCTTTAATAGATTTTTAGAATTTGTAAATTCTTTAGTAAACTTAGTAATCCAACCTAAGCCAGCTTCAATAGGCGAGGTGGTATCGGTGATGTCATTTCCGTAAAGGCAATAACCCATTTCTAATCGTAAAGTGTCTCTTGCAGCCAAACCAATAGGTTTTATACCATATTCAGCTCCAGCCTCAAATACTTTAAGCCAAATTTGTTCAACTTCTTCATTTTTACAGTAAATTTCGAAACCGCCACTGCCAGTATAACCTGTTGCTGAGATAATTACATGTTCAATTCCGGCAAAGTCGCCTACTTTAAATTTATAAAAAGGAATTGCAGCCAAATCTACAGAAGTTATACTTTGCATAGCTTCTACAGCTTTTGGACCTTGAATTGCCAATAAAGAATAAGTTTCCGAAATATTTTTCATTTCGGCATTTACATCATTATGAGAACTAATCCAATCCCAGTCTTTTTCAATATTAGAAGCATTAACTACCAATAAATAAGTATTTTCTTTTATACGGTAAACAATTAAATCATCTACAATTCCGCCTTGAGCGTTAGGTATGCAACTATATTGGGCATCGTCAATATTTAATTTTGAAGCATCGTTAGAAGTAACTTTTTGAATTAATGCAAGCGCATTTTCTCCTTCAATTAAAAATTCTCCCATATGCGAAACATCAAAAACTCCAACACCATTTCTTACCGTTTCATGTTCAATATTGATGCCTTCGTATTGTACTGGCATGTTATATCCTGCAAAAGGAACCATTTTTGCACCAAGTGCTTCGTGTATTTTTTTTAATGCTATTTCTTTCATGGGTTTTTATTTATTTTTACAAGCACAAAATTAAGGAATACTTAATTTGTTTTTTGATTTTCTATATAAAAATTTTTATCAATTTTGAAAGTCGAATTTTTATTTGTGTTTTTTATCGTTTTCCATCTTTTTGTTGGATTAATCCAAGTTTCATTTCCATCAACGACAACTTTAACAGGAATTTTGAAGTTTTTTACTATATTTTTAAACCTATACTTAATGGTACGCTTTTTAATTTTATAATCAATTCTTGGAATTTTTATGGTTCTTAAATATTGATCAAAAAAAGCACCTAAGTCTAATTCACTTTGGTTACTAATATAATTTTCAATTTGTTGACTTGTTACTGTTTGATGGTAAAAGTCTTGGTTTAATCCTCTTAAAATTTTACGAAATTTCTCATCATCATCAATAACCTGTCTTAAAGTATGAATCATTGCGGCTCCTTTGATGTACATATCATTAGACCCGTGATTATTTACCAAATATTGCCCTATGATTGGTTTATCATTTTGTACTTTTTCTCTATATCCGATAAGGTATTCGTTACCAGCTTGCGTACCAAAATGATAGTCTAAATAGATAACTTCACTATAAGTTGTAAAGCCTTCGTGTATCCACATATCAGCAACATCTTTGTTTGTAATATTATTGGCAAACCACTCATGACCAGATTCATGCACAATAATAAAATCAAATTTTAAACCCCAGCCAGTTCCGCTAAGGTCATTGCCCAAATAGCCATTTTTAAATCCGTTGCCATAGGTTACTGAACTTTGATGTTCCATGCCTAGATAAGGTACTTCAACTAATTTGTAACTGTCTTCATAAAATGGGTAAGGTCCAAACCAGTGTTCAAAAGCTGCTAACATTTTTGAAACCTGTTGGAATTGATTTTTTGCTCTTTCAAGATTTTGAGGTAAGACATAATAATCACAATCTAAAATTCCTTTTTCACCTTTATATTTTTCAGAAAAGTGACTGTAATTTGCAATGTTTGTATTTATAGCATAACTATTTATAGGGTTGATAACTTCCCAATGATAAGTTTTTGAGCCGTTTGAATTTAAAATTACATCTTTTAATCGACCGTTAGAAACACCCATCAATCCTTTAGGTGGTGTAACTTTTATACTCACACCATGGTCAGGTTCATCATAGGGGTTGTCTTTACAAGGCCACCAAACACTTGCTCCAATACCTTGATTTGCATTGGCGATAAAGTTTTTTTGGTTAAAATCTGTATTTTTAGGAATACTATCATATAAATTAGAAACTCTTTTCCAAACAAAACCTCCATCCCAAGGTGGTTTTTTAGCTTCTATTGGCTTTCCTTGAAAGCTAATAGAAATTTCATTTTTAGCACCAACTTCTTGATTTTTTTGTAAATCAATAAAGTAAACATTGCCTTCTCGAGTATAGTTTAAGTTTTTTCCGTTTTGCATTACCTTTATAATTTGCATTGGTTTTTGTAAATCAATTTGCATTATCTGGTAATTTTTTAAAACTTGATATTTTATGGTGTTTACACCAGAAATATATTTGTTTTTGGCATCAATATTTACTTGTAAATCGTAGTGTAATAGATTCCACCAAGCTCTTTCTTTGGTTACAGAACCTCTTAGTGTGTCTTGATGTGTAAATTTTTGTTTTTGAGAGTACACAGATAAAGTACTAGCAAACAATAAAAAGATCAAAAATAATTTTTGCATTTAAAAATAGAATTTATGTAAAAGTAATTATTTTATTCCCACCAATGGGTTTAATACTCCGATGGTTGCGTCAAAATATAAAAGTTCAATTCTTTGTAATACCTCGTGGACTTACCTCATGCTAGTTTACTTATTCAATAAAAATGATTTCAAATCATCATAAGATTGAATCGCAGTTGCTTCTTTTGTTTTATTTATTACGGCTTTTATTTGAGGTGGTAATTCAATCGTTTTGTTGATAACTGGCTCTACAACATCTAAAAACTTCACTGGATGTGCAGTTTCTAAAAATACTCCTAGAATATCAGATTGTTTTTTTAAATATTTTTTTAAGCCTAAATATCCAACAGCTCCATGTGGGTCGGCAATATAATTGCTACTATTATAAATTTTTAGCATAGCTTCTCTAGTTTCATAATCTGTAAAAGAGTAGGAGCTCAAATCTTTTTTTAAAGCTTTAAAGTTGTTTTTATAAATTTTTTGAATGCGAATAAAATTACTAGGGTCACCAACATCCATTGCATTTGAAATAGTTTGTATTGATTTCATAGGCTCATAAATACCTGTTTCAAAATAGTTAGGTACTACACGGTTGGCATTAGTTGCAGCAATAAAATGAAAAATTGGTAAACCTAATTGTTTGGCCATCATTCCAGCACAGATGTTACCGTAATTACCACTAGGTATAGAGAAAACAACATTTTTTTGCTTGTTTTTTAGTTGTTTGTATGCAAATGCAAAATAAAACATTTGAGGTAACCAACGCGAAACATTGATAGAGTTAGCCGATGTTAATTGCATTTGATTTGTGATTTCGGTATCTAAAAATGCGATTTTTACCATTTTTTGACAATCATCAAAAGTACCATCTACTTCAAGCGCCTTGATATTTTGACCTAAAGTTGTTAATTGTTTTTCTTGTACATTACTAACTTTTCCGCTAGGATACAAAATAACCACATTAACTCCTTTTACACCTAAAAATCCACTTGCTACAGCACCACCAGTATCGCCAGATGTTGCAACCAAAATCGTTATTTTATTATCATTGCCTTTATTGAAGAAGGATAGGCATCGTGCCATAAATCTACCGCCAACATCTTTAAAAGCCATGGTTGGCCCATGAAAAAGTTCTAAACTAAAAATACCATCTTCAATTTCAATCAATGGGAAATCAAAGTTTAAAGTATCGGCTATGATTTTTTTTAAATCCTTTTCGGGAATTTCATCACCAACAAATTGTTTGATTAATTCAAATGCAATTTCATGGTTGGAATAATTCTCCATGTTTTCGAAAAAAAATTTAGGAAGTTTTTTTATATTTTCTGGAAAATACAATCCTTTATCAGGAGCAATACCTTTAATTACAGCATCTTGAAAACTTACTTTTGGAGAATTGTTATTTAGGCTAAAATACTTCATTTTTAATTTTATGAATTGATAATTTTAATTCCTTCCAAATTTATCTTTGATACATAAACATGAAAAGGTATTTTATTTTTAGAATAAGTTTTACTTATTTCAATAGCAACATTTTCAGTAACTTGCTTATTTTTACTAAAAGTAAATATTGAAGGTCCAGATCCTGATATACCACAACCTAAAGCACCTGCTTTTAATGCGCTTTCTTTTACCAAACCAAAATCCGGAATTAATTTTGAACGATATGGCTCAACAATATAATCGGTTAATGAATCAGCAAAAAGAGAAGCGTTATTGGTGTGTAAGGCATGAATTAAAGCACCAACATTTGCCCATTGTTTTACCGCTTTTTTTAAAGGAATATCATTGGGTAAAATAGCTCTTGAATCTGCTGTTTTTATTTCAATTTGAGGATGAATAATCGTAGTGTATAATTCATCAATAGTTGGTAACTCAATTATTTTTAGCGGGTTTGTTGATTTTACCAAAGTAAAACCACCAAAAATTGCTGGAGCAACATTATCGGCAATGGGTGAGCCACAAGCTAATCTTTCTCCTTCTCGTGCAAATGCAACCAATTCGATTTTTGAAAATGGTTTACCTAACAATTGATTGATAGCAAAAACGCTTCCTGCAGCACTAGCAGCACTACTTCCGATACCACTTCCAGGTTTTATATTCTTGTATATTTCTATTTCAAAACCATAATCTATTTCAAAATTTAAAGCATCTAATAGTGCTAAAGCCGCTACACCTGCAACATTATTTTTAGTTTCATAAGGTAGAGTTGCCCCAGTAATTTTTGTTATTTTGACACCTTTATCAGGTGATTTCCTTACAATCATTTCATCACCAATCGCATCTAAACAGCAGCCTAAGACATCAAATCCGCATGAAATATTAGCAATAGTAGCAGGTGCAAATATTTTTATTTCTTTCATTATTCTATATGCTTTGATTTTAAAACTTATTTATTCCCAGTTCTAATAATATCACCAAAAATACCCGAAGCCGTTACATCTGCACCAGCACCAGCACCTTTTATGATTAAAGGTTGGTCCTTATATCGATTGGTATAAAACAGTACGATATTATCTTTACCATCTAAATTGTAAAAAGGGTGATCTTTGGCAATATGCTGTAAGCCTACTTTTGCTTTTCCGTTTTTAAACTCGGCTACATATTTTAATTTACAATCTTTTTTATCTGCAACAGCTCTTAAGGTTTTAAAATGTTTTGCTTCAAGCTTTAATGTTTCTAAAAAATCTGCAACACTATCCGCTTTAAGCGATGTTTTAGGTAAAAACGAATCATTCTTAATGTCATCCAATTCCAATTGATTGCCACCTTCACGCATTAGAATTAATATTTTTCGCATCACATCAACGCCACTTAAATCAATTCTTGGGTCTGGCTCTGTATAACCTTCAATTCCGGCTTGTTGTACCACATCATAAAAGGAAGCTTGGCCAACAAAATTATTAAAAATAAAATTCAAACTACCTGATAATACAGCTTGAATTTCGGTAATTTCATCACCTGAGGCAATCAAATTATTTAAAGTATCAATAATTGGTAAACCAGCACCAACATTGGTTTCAAATAAAAATGGGGCATTGTATTTTCTCGATAAATATTTTAGGTTTTTGTACGTATCATACTCCGATGAGCAAGCAATTTTATTACAAGCAACAACGGCAACACTATTCTTTAGGTACTTGGTATATTGTTTTGGTACCAAATCATTAGCAGTATTATCAACAAATACACTATTTCGTAAATTTAATTGATTTACATTTTTGTAAAATTCGTTTAGATTTGCTTTTTCTCCAAGTTCGTTTAATTGTGTATTCCATTGGCTTAAATCAAGTCCTTCTGCACTAAATATCATTTTTCTAGAATTAGAAATGGCAATAACTCTTAGGTTTAAATGCAAATGATTGAGTAAATATTCTTGCTGTTGCTTAATTTGTTCTAATAATTTTCCACCAACATTACCAATGCCAACAATAAATAAATTAATTTGTTTGATTTGGTTTTCAAAAAACACTGCATGGAGTGTGTTTAATGCTTTCTTAACATCATTTTTTGCAATAACTGCTGATATATTTTTCTCCGTTGAGCCTTGCGCGATCGCTCTTATATTTACATTGTTATTACCAAGCTCGCTAAACATTTTACCACTAATTCCTTGATGAGATTTCATGTTATCTCCAACCAAGGCAATAATTGCTAAGTCATTTTCAATAATTAATGGATTTACTTTTTGCTGTAAAATTTCAAATTCAAATTGTTTATCAACGGCTATTTTTGCTTTATCTGCTTCGCTAATATCAATCGCAATGCAAATAGAGTGTTCGCTAGATGCCTGGGTAATAAATTTGATGTTTATATTTTCTTGTGCTAAAGCTTCAAATAATCGCCTAGATATTCCTGGTACACCAACCATTCCATTGCCTTCTAAAGTAAGCAGGGCTATATTCTCAATATGACTTATACCTTTAACTGTAGAATTAGAGCCATTTATGCTTTCTGTTATTAGTGTCCCATTATCATTTGGTGCTAACGTGTTTTTAATAACAATTGGGATTTTTTTTGACAAAACAGGCTGAATAGTAGGAGGGTAGATCACTTTTGCACCAAAGTGAGATAGCTCCATAGCTTCTTTGTATGAAATTTTATTAATGGGTTTGGCTTGTTTTACCAATTTTGGGTTGGCTGTAAACATGCCACTAACATCTGTCCAAATCTCTAAAATTTCAGCATCTACTGCATTAGCTATAATGGCGGCTGTAAAATCGGAACCACCACGACCTAAAGTTGTTGTTTCATTGTTTTGATCAGAAGCAATAAACCCTGGTAAAACTACAATATCATCTTTGTTGTTTGAAAAGAATTGCTGAATGTTTTTGTAAGTAAGGTCATAATTAACAGCTGCATCATTAAAATTGCTATCTGTTTTGATTAATTTTCGGCTATCTTTTAGAGTAGTATTTAAACCTCTAGATTTCATCGCCTCAGCAATAATATAGGAAGAAAGAATTTCACCCGTGCTAACAATTTTGGCTGCAGATTTATCTGATAAATCTCTCACTAAAAATACACCATTAAGCACATCTTTTAATTTATGCAGATGTTGCATGACAAAGTCTTTACTAATTATTTGATTAGACTCTTCAAATAATGCTTCAATTACATCGGTATGTTTTATTTGAATATTTTTTAATACTTTAATATATTCTTTGTTACCATTTAAAGCAAAATCAGATGCTTTTATTAATAGGTTTGTTACGCCTCCGAATGCTGAAACTATGACAGCAGTTTTTTTTTGCTTATCGGAAATGATTTGAATTACCTTATTAATATTTTTTGCAGAACCTACCGAAGTCCCACCGAATTTTGAAACTATCATTTTATTATTTTTATGATATCATTTTTAATTTTTTACTAGAAAATCTGTATTTACTTCTTGTAAATAGGATTTTTTTTCGGAGTAATATATATGACAAAACCCTAAAGGGTTGTAGTAGTGAAAGTAGAAACCATGTTATTACGGTTTGTAAAGTTAGCTTGTATGTAAGGTGTATTTTGTTTCACAGGACAAATATAAATTACTTTTTTTAATTGATAACAAAATGTACTATTTATTTAATAATATTTTTAATTATTTATATTTACTTGTGTAATTCATAAAATTATATTTAGTTTATTGATAATGTAAAATCTAGATTTTATTCGTTAAATAAATTTAAACAATTATTTAACACACTGAAATTCAATCTGTTTTCTTGATAAATAGGTTTGATAAAATATGTGTCTTTGATTTATGATTTATCAAAATCTATCAAAATCAATTGTTAACCAATTTGCATTTACAAATGCATTTTTTTAAATTAATTATTATGTCAAATGTTATTTCAAAAGTTTCCGGGACTGTAAAAAACTGGTGGGTATTACTAATTATAGGAATTCTTCTCATCATTGGAGCGATTTGGATGTTTAAAGCGCCTGAAAATAGTTTTTTAAGTTTAGTAGGATTTTTAAGTACTTTAATTCTGATTAGTGGAATTCTAACTGTATTTTTTGCTTTAGCCAATAAAGATCAAGTTGATCATTGGGGTATGTTTTTAGCAGGAGGTATTTTAGATATCTTAATCGGATTTATATTTTTAAAGTTTCCTGGCGTTACCATAGTCTTATTTGCCATGTTTGTTGGCTTTTGGTTGTTATTTAAAGGTGCCAACATTATTTCATCTTCATTTGACCAAAAGAAAGACGGGGAATCGAATTGGTGGTGGATTTTAATTATGGGAATATTAACTGTAGTTTTTGCTGTTATGGCAATTGCTAATCCAATTTTTGGTGTTGGCTATGTAGTTTATACTTTAGCGTTTGCTTTTTTACTTTTAGGGATTGCCAATATCTTTTTATCTTTTCAATTGAAAAAGGTAAAAAATAGAGTAGGTAATTTTAAAGAGAATGTTGCAGCAAATATTGAAACCCTAAAAGAAAACGATTAATAACTATTGTGAATTATATAAAAAAATCCGGTTACTACCGGATTTTTTTTGTGATTAAATTCTTATCATTTGGATGTTTTACTTTTATCAATTTTAATAGTGAGTTCACCCTTCTTTTTGTCTAAATCCATGTAAATGGTATCATTCTCATTCAAATTGGCATTGACAATTTCTTCTGCTAAGGCATCTTCAATATATTTTTGAATCGCTCTATTTAAAGGGCGAGCACCATATTTTTTATCAAAACCTTTATCAACAATAAAGTCTTTGGCAGCATCACTTAGTGAAAGGTGATAACCTAATTTTGATATTCTTGATAATAATTTTTCTAATTCAATATCGATTATAGCGTGTATATCTTTTCTTTCCAATGCATTAAATACAATTACATCATCTATGCGATTTAAAAATTCTGGTGCAAAACTTTTTCTCAATGCATTTTCAATAATACTTTTGGCATTAGAATCTGCTTGTGCTTTTTTAGAGGCGGTACCAAAACCAACACCTTGACCAAAATCTTTTAACTGACGTGAACCAATATTAGAAGTCATGATGATAATGGTATGTCTAAAATCAATTTTTCTGCCTAAACTATCCGTAATAAAACCGTCATCCAAAATTTGCAATAGCATATTAAAAACATCGGGATGTGCTTTTTCAATTTCGTCTAATAGCACTACGGCATAAGGTTTGCGACGAATTTTTTCAGTTAACTGACCACCTTCTTCGTAGCCAACATAGCCAGGAGGCGCACCTACTAGTCTTGAAATAGCAAATTTTTCCATGTATTCACTCATGTCAATTCTTACCAATGCATCTTGCGAATCGAATAATTCAGTTGCCAAAACTTTTGCTAATTGTGTTTTACCTACACCTGTTTGACCTAAAAATATAAATGAGCCAATAGGTTTATTAGGATCTTTTAAACCGATTCTATTTCTTTGGATGGCTTTCACAACTTTCGCTACAGCTTCGTCTTGACCAATTACTTTTCCTTTAATTAGGTTTGGTAAATCTTTTAGTTTTTTACTTTCAGCTTCTGCAATTCGGTTAACAGGAATACCTGTCATCATGCTTACCACTTCGGCAACATTATCTTCTGTAACCGTTTCTTTGTGTAGTTTTGAATGTTCTTCCCAAGCCAATTGTGCTGCTTCTAATTCTTTTTCTGTACGTTTTTCATCATCACGTAATTTAGCAGCTTCTTCATATTTTTGACTTTTTACAACCTCATTTTTTTGTTCTCTAATTTCATCTAATTTTTTTTCTAAATCAAGAACTTGTTGTGGAACTACAATATTAGTAATGTGTATTCGTGATCCAGCTTCATCTAAAGCATCAATAGCCTTGTCGGGTAAGAATCTGTCAGTCATGTACCTATTTGTAAGTATTACACAGGCTTTTATAGCATCATCAGTAAATACTACATTATGGTGATCTTCGTATTTGTCTTTAATGTTTTCTAAAATTTGAATAGTTTCCTCAACACTTGTTGGCTCAACAATAACCTTTTGAAAACGTCTTTCTAGAGCACCGTCTTTTTCAATATTTTGCCTAAATTCATCGAGTGTTGTTGCTCCAATACATTGAATATCTCCACGAGCTAAAGCGGGCTTAAACATGTTAGATGCATCTAAAGAACCTGTAGCTCCACCAGCACCAACTATGGTGTGGATTTCATCAATAAATAAAATGATGTCATCGTTCTTTTCAAGTTCATTCATTAAAGCTTTCATGCGTTCTTCAAATTGTCCACGGTACTTAGTTCCAGCAACTAAACTAGCAAGATCTAAAGAAACAATTCGCTTATTAAACAATATTCTAGATACCTTTTTTTGAATGATTCGTAATGCCAATCCTTCGGCTATTGCCGATTTACCAACACCAGGTTCTCCAATTAATATTGGGTTATTTTTTTTACGTCGGCTTAATATTTGAGAGATGCGTTCAATCTCTTTTTTTCTTCCAACTACTGGGTCTAATTTTCCATTTTCAGCCATTAAAGTTAAATCTCTTCCGAAATTATCTAAGACAGGAGTTTTTGATTTTTTCACCACCTTACTTTTAGATCCTTCAAAAGGGTTTCTTTTAGGGTCTCTGAATTCTTCGTGAGGCGTATCTGCTGTTGGACTTTCTGTAATATCTTCTTCGTTGATGTCACTATACATCTCTTGAAAAACCTCTTTTATATCTTCATAAAAAACATCAAATTTATGTAGCACTTTGGTGGTTGGATCGTTTTCATTTCTTAGAATGCAAAGCAATAAATGTGCGGTACTTATAGCGTTGCTTTTGAAAAGTTTCGCTTCTAAAAATGTTGTTTTTAAAGCTTTTTCAGCTTGCCTTGTTAAATGTAAACTTTTCTTATCATTAACATTTGGCAATGTGGAATTAATAGGGTTTAAAGTTTCTATTTTTTTACGTAGAGCGTCAAAATTAAGTTCAAAAGTATTTAGTATTTCATAAGCTTCTCCATTGGCTTTGCGTAAAATACCTAGCATTAAATGCTCTGTTCCAATAAAATCATGTCCTAATCGTAAAGCTTCTTCTTTACTGTAGGCTATAACATCTTTGACTTTTGGTGAGAAATTATCGTCCATATTTTTCGAATTTATGTTGTAAATTTAGTAGAATTTTTTACTAAATCATTACAAAAGTTATTAGCAACTTTAAACATATTACTAAGTTACTAAAATTCAGTCAAATAATAAGGCCAGATTGTTAATAACTAATGTTAAGAAAAACAATCTATAAAGTGACAGAAAAACAGAATATTTGTATATTGCTGCTTCGAAAAATTGACTTAAAAAAATTAAAAATAATATGGCGGAAAACGATAAAATTATCCCTATTAATATAGAAGATGAAATGAAATCTGCATACATTGATTATTCAATGTCTGTAATAGTTTCACGTGCATTGCCTGATGTAAGAGATGGTTTGAAACCTGTGCATAGAAGAGTTTTATTTGGAATGCATGAATTGGGTATTAAAGCTACTGGTGCGCATAAAAAATCAGCAAGAGTAGTAGGTGAAGTTTTAGGTAAGTATCACCCTCATGGGGATACATCGGTTTATGACGCCATGGTTCGTATGGCACAAGATTGGAGTATGCGTTATGAATTAGTTGACGGACAAGGAAATTTTGGTTCGCCAGATGGTGATAGTCCAGCAGCAATGCGTTATACAGAGGTGCGAATGAAAAAAATATCGGAAGATATGCTTGCTGATATTGATAAAGACACCGTAGATCATCGCCTGAATTTTGATGATACTTTACAAGAGCCTACAGTTTTACCAACACGTATTCCAAGTTTATTGGTAAATGGTGCATCAGGTATTGCAGTAGGTATGGCTACTAATATGGCTCCTCATAATTTGAGTGAAGTTATTGATGGTACCATTGCATATATCGATAATAATGCTATTGAAATTGAAGAGTTAATGCAACATATTAAGGCACCTGATTTTCCTACGGGAGGGACTATTTTTGGTTATGAAGGTGTTCGTGATGCTTTTTTAACTGGAAGAGGTAGAATTGTAATGCGTGCTAAGGCTAATTTTGAAGAGGTTGATGGACGGGAGTGTATCGTTGTAACGGAATTACCTTTTCAAGTAAATGGTGCCGACCTGTTAAAGAAAACGGTTGATTTTATTAATGATAAAAAAATTGATGGAATTTCTACTATTCGTGATGAAACTAGTAGATTAGGTAGAAGAATTGTTTATGTTTTAAAACGTGATGCAATTCCTAACATAGTTTTAAATAAACTATATAAATATACTTCTTTACAAACTTCGTTTAGCGTAAATAATATTGCTTTAGTTAATGGTAGACCAGAAATGTTAAATCTAAAAGATTTGATTGTACATTTTGTAAACCATCGTCATGAAGTTGTTGTACGTCGTACGGAGTATGAATTGAAAAAAGCCGAAGCTCGTGCTCATATTCTAGAAGGATTAATTATTGCTAGTGATAATATTGACGAAGTAATTAAATTAATTAGATCATCAAGTAATGCTGATGAGGCTCGCCAAAAATTAATTGATCGTTTTGAATTAACTGAAATTCAATCGAAAGCCATCGTCGAAATGCGTTTACGTCAGTTAACAGGCTTAGAGCAGGATAAATTAAGAGCAGAGTTTGAAGAGATTATGAAATTGATAATCGATTTAAAAGATATCTTAGCAAATGAATCTCGAAGAATGAATATCATTAAAGAAGAGTTAATTCAAATCAAAGAGAAATATGGTGATGAACGTAGATCAATAATTGAATATGCAGGTGGTGAATTGAATATTGAAGATATGATTCCTGATTCAAAAGTAGTGGTTACTATTTCGCATGCAGGATATATCAAACGTACCGATCTATCAGAATACAAAACACAAAATAGAGGTGGTAGAGGCCAAAAAGGAGTAGCTACCAGAAATGAAGATTTCTTAGAGCACTTGTTTGTAGGTACAAATCATCAATACATGCTGTTTTTTACACAAAAAGGAAAAGTATTTTGGATGCGTGTTTACGAAATTCCGGAAGGCAATAAAACTTCAAAAGGTAGAGCAATTCAAAACTTGATTAATATTGAAAATGATGACAAAGTAAAAGCATTTTTAGTGACACAAGATCTTAAAAATGAGGAGTATGTGAATAGTAATTATGTGGTGATGGTTACCAAGAAAGGGCAAACCAAAAAAACATCATTGGAGCAATATTCTCGTCCACGAGCTAATGGTATTAATGCCATTACTATTAAAGAAGGAGATGAATTGTTAGAAGCAAAATTAACCAATGGTGAAAGTCAAATTATGATTGCTGCTAAATCAGGTAAATCTATTCGTTTTGAAGAAAGTAAAACTAGGCCAATGGGGCGAAATGCTTCTGGTGT
>DAOUTI010000191.1 GCA_030626795.1 Flavobacteriaceae bacterium | reverse complement strand
AATTCTGAAAAAAGAAAAAAATACGATAAATACGGTAAAGATTGGGAACATGGTGAAGCTTATGAAAAAGCGCAACAACAACAGCAGCAACAGTATTCAAATAGGGGTCAACAATATGCAAGAGGAACTGGTAGTTCTTCGCAAGGCGATTTTTCAGATTTCTTTGAATCTATGTTTGGAGGTCAAACTAGTGGTGGGTTTAACCAAAGTAGAACCCAACAAAAATTTAGAGGACAAGATTTTAATGCTTCATTACAATTAAATCTCACTGATGTTTATAAAACGCACAAACAAACTTTAACGGTAAACAACAAAAAGATAAGATTAACAATCCCAGCGGGAGTAGAAAATAATCAAACCATTAAAATTAAAGGTCATGGCAGTAAAGGAGCTAATGGTGGTCCAAATGGCGATTTATATATTACATTTAATGTTTTAAATAATACAAAATATAAACGAGGAGGTAAAAACCTGTATACCAGTATCGATTTAGATCTGTACACTGCTATTCTTGGAGGTGATATTACAATTGAAACTCTTAGTGGAAAATTAAAATTAAAAATTAAACCAGAAACTCAAAACGACACCAAAGTAAAATTAAAAGGAAAAGGATTTCCTGTTTATAAAAAAGAAGGTGAGTTTGGTGATTTGTTTGTAACCTACCACGTAAAAAATCCAACAAATTTAACCGACAAAGAAAAAGAACTGTTTAATGAGCTTTCAAAATTGAGATAAAATGGATACAAAAAACTTAATACCAGTTCAACAATTTTGTGACAGATATGAAATAGAATTTTCATTTATTGATTCTTTAAATGAGTTTGGATTGATTGAAATTACATATATCAAAAAAAATCAATTTATTGCCTTAGAAAAAATTCAAGAAATTGAAAAAATGATTAGACTACATCATGAATTAGGAATCAATCTAGAAGGCATTGATGTAATATATAATCTTCTAGAAAAAGTGAATAATTTAAATACTGAAATTAATAGCTTAAAAAATAGAATTGAATTCTACGAAGATTAGACTATTAGCAACTTAATTAGGTTTTCGGAGAATTTATCAGCTCTAATTCCGCTTATGGAATATTGATTATTTGCAAAAACCTGCAATTAAAACAAATTATTTTCAATTTTACATTTAAACTAAAACCAATTATTAAATATTCATTTTATACACTCCATTTTATGTTTATTACATTTTTTTCTTTGTTTAACAATTTTTATTAAATTATTTTTAACATTTTTGCTATTTTTGTGAAAATTTCACAATTATGGCGTACAAAAAACAAGGGGTTTATTTACCAGAATTTGAGCATGACAATTGCGGGGCTGGATTTATTTGTAGCCTTAACGGAGAGAAGACCAATAAGATAATACATGACGCCTTAGAAATATTAATAAAACTAGAACATCGTGGCGCTGTGAGTTCTGATGGTAAAACTGGTGATGGCGCTGGAATTTTAATTGACATACCTCATCAATTTTTTAATAAAGTTTGCGATTTCAAATTGCCTAAACCAAAAGAATACGCTGTTGGTATGATTTTTTTACCTCAAAGTATTAATCAATTCAACTATTGCAATAATATTTTAGAAACTGAAATTAAAAATCAAAATCTAGAAATTTTAGGATGGAGAGATGTTCCTGTTAACTCAACACATCTTGGTAAAATCGCAAAGAAAAACGAACCTAAAATTAAACAAATTTTTGTAGGTAAAAATGGCAACAAATTAACCGACCATGAATTTAATGCTAAAATATTTACTGCCAGAAAAATTGCCGAACATAAAATAAATGCTTCAAAATTAAAAGATAGTAAGCAATTTTATGTGCCGAGTTTTTCAACAACAACATTAATTTATAAAGGACTTTTAATACCTGAAGATATTCGTAATTATTACCAAGATTTATCCGACACGAATTTGGTAACACGCTTAGCCTTAGTGCATCAAAGATTTTCAACTAATACTTCTCCTTCTTGGGATTTGGCACAGCCTTTTCGTTTTATGTGTCACAATGGTGAGATTAACACTTTACGTGGAAATGTTAGTCGTATGAAAGCACGTGAAGAAATAATGCAGAGTGATATTTTTGGTAAAGACATTCAAAAACTTTTTCCAATTATTTTAGAAGGAAAATCGGATTCAGCTTCTATGGATATGGCTGTTGAGCTTTTATTAATGACAGGTCGTTCATTACCAGAAGTTATGATGATGTTAGTACCTGAAGCATGGGAAAAACACACTACCATGTCTGATAGTAAAAAAGCATTTTACGAGTACAACTCATGCATTATGGAACCTTGGGATGGTCCAGCTTCTGTACCATTTACCGATGGTAATTTTATAGGTGCATTATTAGATCGAAATGGTTTACGTCCGTCACGTTATACCGTAACAAAAGATGGTTATGTAATTATGTCTTCAGAAATTGGGGTATTAGATATCAAACCAGAAAACGTAGTAAAACATGGAAGACTAGAACCAGGGAAAATATTTTTGGTTGATATGAACGAAGGTAGAATTATTGAAGACGAAGAAGTTAAAAATGAAGTCACTAAAAAGCACCCCTACAGAAAATGGCTAAACAATAATTTACTGCCCTTATCGGAAGTACCTTATACAGGCAATAAATGTCCAATAGAAATTACACCATATAAAACCCGACAGCGTATGTTTGGTTACACCATGGAAGATATTGATACCATAATTACACCGATGTGTAAAACTGGTAAAGAAACTATTGGATCTATGGGAACCGATACACCGCTCGCAGTTTTATCAGATAAACCCCAATTACTTTATAATTATTTTAAGCAACTTTTTGCGCAAGTAACCAATCCTCCGCTTGACGGAATTAGAGAAGAAATCATTACAGATATAAGTTTGGCTATTGGTGAAGATCGAAATATTTTTAATACCAATGCTGCTCACTGTAAGAAACTTAAAATTCAAAATCCAGTAATATCAAATAATGACCTCGATAAAATAAAAAACATAGACCATCCCGATTTTATTTCCTGTGAAATCCCAATGCTTTACGATATAAAAAGAGGTTTAAATGCCTTAGAAAAAGCATTAGATAACATGATTTCTAAAGCTACTAAAGCAATTGATAACGGTTGTAACATTATTATTTTAAGTGACCGAGGTGCCGACAAAACAAATGGAGCTATTCCTGCATTATTAGCCTGTTCTTATTTACATCACTCTCTAAATAAATTAAAAAAACGTTCGAAATGTGGTATTATAATTGAATCTGCTGAACCTCGTGAACCGCATCATTTTGCAACTTTATTTGGTTATGGAGCAAGTGCCATAAATCCCTATATGGTTAATGAAATTATACGTGAAAAAGTAAGAAATGGTTCCATTACCGATATCGATTCTGAAAAAGCTGTAGAAAATTTTAACAAAGCAATTGGTAAAGGAGTTTTAAAAATTATGAATAAAATTGGAATCTCTACTTTGCATTCGTATAGGGCATCTCAAATATTTGAAATCTTGGGTTTAAACACCAAATTTACTAACAAATATTTCCCAAATACGCCATCACGAATTGAAGGTATTGGGCTTTATGAAGTGGAACTTGAAATATCAAATCGACATAAAAATGCTTTTTTCAACAATACGATTGATAACAATTTAAAACTTGAAATTGGTGGTGATTATCGCTGGAGAAGAAATGGCGAACGTCACATGTTTAACCCAACTACAGTCTCAAAATTACAACAAGCTGTTCGTGACAACAATTACGAAAGCTACGCTCAATATGCCAAAATGATTAACGAGCAAAACGAAAGCTTAATGACTATTCGTGGTTTGTTTGAATTTAAAAACCTAGACCCAATCTCTATTGACGAAGTGGAACCTTGGACAGAAATAGTAAAAAGGTTTAAAACTGGAGCGATGTCTTATGGATCAATCAGTAAAGAAGCCCACGAAAATTTAGCCATTGCCATGAACCGAATAGGTGGTAAAAGTAATTCGGGAGAAGGCGGTGAAGATCAAAACAGATTTAGAAAAGATTTGAATGGTGATAGTCGCAGTAGTGCTATCAAACAAGTTGCTTCTGGTCGTTTTGGGGTTACAAGTAATTATCTAACTAATGCCAAAGAAATTCAAATCAAAATGGCACAAGGTGCTAAACCTGGTGAAGGTGGTCAATTACCTGGAGAAAAGGTTTTTCCATGGATTGCCGAAGTTCGAAACTCAACACCATATGTTGGTTTAATTTCTCCACCACCACATCATGATATTTATTCTATTGAAGATTTATCGCAATTAATTTACGATTTAAAAAATGCCAATAGGGAAGCTCGAATTAATGTAAAATTAGTTTCAGAAGTTGGAGTTGGAACCATTGCAGCAGGTGTTGCTAAAGCGAAAGCTGATGTTATTTTGGTGTCTGGTTTTGATGGTGGCACAGGTGCATCACCTCTTACCTCTCTAAAACATTGTGGTTTACCTTGGGAGTTAGGAATTGCCGAAGCGCAACAAACTCTTGTTTTAAACCATTTGCGAAGTAGAATTGTTT
>DAOUTI010000011.1 GCA_030626795.1 Flavobacteriaceae bacterium | reverse complement strand
TTGATATAACTTAAAAAGTTATTAATATTTTTTGAAAATGCCATAATTATAAAACCTACAAAAAATAACACCGAAGCATATTTAAAAGGCTTTTTCATTTTTGCCGCCAATTTTGGCTTTTTAGTCGCAAAATACATTCCTAAAATTAACGGGACTCCTAAAATAATTAAGATGGTTAGTAGCATATCCATAGGATTAAGATTTACCTTAGTCAAAATATTTCTTGTATTCTCATTCATATTACCCCAAAAAGTAATATTGAATGGGGTCATAAATATTGATAAAACTGTAGAAATTGAAGTCATACTAACCGATAAAGCAGTATTTCCTTTAGCATAGTTGGTGAAAAAATTTGACACATTACCACCTGGACAAGAACTAACCAATATCATTCCTAAAGCGATAGACGGAGCTGGGTTTATAATCAAGGTTAAACCGTAAGTAAATGCAGGTAACAATATAAATTGAGCAAGCAAACCAATGAGTGGACCTTTTGGACTTTGTAATACCCTTTTAAAATCGTCAACTTTTAAATCTAATGAAACGCCAAACATTATTATTGCTAAAATTACATTTAGCAATAGGATGCTATTTGGATCAAAATTTAACGATAAGCCATCTACTTGATTCATAATATCATTTTTATAAATAGTCTGCCAATTTACACAAAGATTTAATAATTATAAAATTTTTAAAAACCACTCGATATAAATAATTGATAAATTGTAAAATTATATTCTTTTGATATCTAAAAATACACCTTGCATTTACACCATGATGAAAATCATAAAAAAATATTACCAGAACCGCTACATTTATCCGCTCAATAAAAGTTAAATATAATTATGAAGAATTTAGTTCTTGGAAATGAAGCTCTTGCAAAAGGAGCCATAAATGCAGGCCTTTCGGGAGTTTATGCCTACCCCGGAACACCTTCTACAGAAATAACCGAATACATTCAAAAGTCAAAATTGGCTAAAGAATTAGGCATACATTCTACTTGGTCTGTCAATGAAAAAACCGCAATGGAATCTGCCTTAGGTATGTCGTATGCTGGAAAAAGAGCTATGGTAGTGATGAAACATGTAGGTTTAAATGTTGCTTCTGATGTATTTATGAATATGGCTGTTTCTGGAATTAATGGCGGACTAGTTGTAGTCGTAGCCGATGACCCATCTATGCATTCTTCTCAAAATGAACAAGATTCTAGATTTTATGGCAAATTTGCTATGGTTCCCATTTTAGAACCTACTAACCAACAAGATGCATATAATTTTATGCATTATGCTTTTGATTTATCTGAAGAATTAAAATTACCCATTTTGTTAAGAATGGTTACTCGTTTATCTCACTCAAGAGCTGGAGTAATTTTTAAAGAAAGACGAAAACAAAATGGTATACAACTACCTGTTAATAGCAAGCGTTTTGCTTTAATACCTGCATACGCTAAAGAGCAATATAAAAAATTGGTAAATAAAAAGAGTGAATTAATTATAAACTCTGAACAATCCAATCTCAATAAGCTAACTTTAAGTGAAGATAAAACCTTAGGAATTATTGCTTGCGGAATTGCCTATAATTATGTGATGGAAAATATTGGCGACAATAAAAGTTTTTATTCAATTTTAAAAATATCGCAATACCCACTTCCTAAAGAAAAAGTAAAAGCACTTTATCAACACTGTGATGAAATTTTAGTAGTTGAAGAGGGCTACCCTATTGTAGAAGAAATATTGCATAATTATTTTGACGAAAATGATAAAATAAAAGGTAAATTATCTGGTGATTTACCTATGACAGGAGAATTAAACCCAAATATTGTAGGTAAAGCTTCTGGTTTTTTTCAAGACAAACCAAAAGGTATTCCCGAAATAGTTGTTGGCAGGCCGCCTCAACTTTGTGAAGGATGTGGGCACACCGATTTATTTAAAGCCATCAATGCTTTAATACCCGAAATTGGAAATAAAAAAGTATTCGGTGATATTGGTTGTTACGCTTTGGGCGCTTTAGCTCCACTAAATACCATCAATACTTTAATTGATATGGGAGCTTCTATTACTATGGCTAAAGGAGCTGCCGATGCTGGGCTAGATAATGCAATTGCTATTATTGGAGATTCTACTTTTACACATTCGGGAATGACAGGTTTGCTCGATGCTGTTTATGAAAATACACCTATTACAGTTATTATTTCTGATAATTCCGCTATAGCGATGACGGGTGCACAAGATTCATCTGCACTTGGTAGATTAAAAAATATATGCTTAGGCATTGGTGTTGATCCCAAACATTTAATAATGATGACACCATTAAAGAAAAATCACGATAAAAATGTCGATATTATACGCAATGAGCTAGACCACAAAGGAGTATCAGTAATTATATCTCAAAGACCTTGTGTAAGATTATCACGAGAAAAGAAAGAAGAAATCAAGCAAAAAATAGCAGCCTTAAATTAAATTCAAATGCATACAAATATAATTTTATCAGGAGTTGGCGGACAAGGAATTTTAACAATAGCTGCCGTATTAGATACCGCTGCCCTTAGTCAAAATTTAAATATAAAACAATCAGAAGTTCACGGTATGAGCCAACGAGGCGGCGCAGTGCAATCGCATGTAAGAATTTCGGGTAGTGAAATATATTCTGATTTAATTCCTTTCGGAAAAGCCGATATTATTTTGTCGGTTGAACCGATGGAATTATTACGTTACATACCTTATTTAAAAAAAGATGGTTGGTTGGTTACCGATTCAAATGCTTTTGTGAATATTGCAAACTACCCAGAAAAGCATGATTTATACAAACAAATTAAATCACACCCTAATCATATCATTTTGAATGCAACAGAAGAAGCTAAAAAATTAGGCAATTCAAAAGCTGCCAATATGATTTTATTAGGAGCAATATCTTCTTTAATTCCTTTATCGGAAGAAAGTATACATGATGCTATTAAAAAATTATTCAGCCATAAAAGCGAAAAAATTATTGATTTAAATTTAAAAGCTTTTGAAACTGGTAAGCAATTGGCAAAAGGTTTTACAGAGTTTGTTTATTAACACTAATTCTTGAGATTGCCTCGCTACATTGCATTGCGCTCGCAAAGACGTTTTCACGAGGAAACGAGGTACGAGTGACGTGGTGATCTCATCATAAATTTACACCGAAAATACTGAGATTGCCACACTCCATTGTATTGCGTTCGCAAAGACGTTTTCACGAGAAACGAAGCGTGAGCGACGTGGTGTCCTCTTTATAAAAAAATTAGAGTTTTAATTTAGAACGATTTTCAAAAACTTCCTTCATTACTTCTGCCAAAATCTTCACTCCTTTATCCATATCTTCTAATGGCACATTGGCAAAGGAAAGTCTAAGTCTATCATCCTTTTTACTTACAGGATCAAATGTTCTTCCTGTAACAAAAACGACTCCATTTTTAACGCTTTCTTTAAAAATATCTGTTGACTTGATATGGTTTGGTAATTTTAACCAAATATAAAAACCTCCTTTTGGCTCGTTCCAAGTCACCTCTTTAGGCATGTATTTTTCTAAACTTTTTTGTAATAAATCTTTACGCTCAGCATACTCTTTTCTCAAAAATTCTAAATATGGCTGTAGCTTATTCTTATTAATAAATTCATTAGCCAAAATTTGCATAAAATTGGAAGTGCATGCATCTAAAGCTTGTTTTATAGTTTCAGCTTTTTCAAATATTTCTGGTGAAGCGAGCATATACCCTAATCTAAATCCTGGTCCAAGTATTTTTGAAAATGAACCTGTATAAATAATTTCGACATCAAAATCATTACAGCATTTCATCGATTTGGTCAAGTATTTTTCTTCTTCTTTAAAATATAAATCACTGTAAGCATCATCTTCAATTAAAATAATTCCAGTACCTGATAAAACTTCTAATAATTCTATTTTTCGCTTGGGCGAATAAATTATTCCTGCCGGATTATGATAATTTGGAGTTACATAAAGTAATTTAGGTTTTTTATCTAAACTCGCAATTTTTTGTTTTAATGCATCAATATCAATTCCATCTTTATCAATAGGAATACCATGAATTTCGGCTTGATAAGTTTCAAAAACCGATAAAGCACCAACAAAACTAGGGTTTTCAGTTAGAATAATATCTCCCTGATTAACAAACTCTTGCGTAATAATACTTATGGCTTGTAAAGAACCTGTTGTAATTAAAATTTTGTTTTTATCGACTGGCAAACCTTTTTTTAGTAATATTTTTTCTAATGATTTCACTAAGGGAGGAAACCCTGAAGTTGGTCCATACTGAAAACACAATTTCTTTAAATCATTTGGTAAAGCATTGTAAATTTCATCTATCTCTACCACTGGAAAAAGGTCATTATTTGGCATACCTCCAGCAAAAGAAATCATACTTTTTCCTGAAGATTGTTTCATCAACAATTTTATATCTTCAGAATGCATAGAGTTTACTGCGTTTGAAAATGCATACATAATTTAACCTTTAAATTTATTCAAAATAACAAAAAACTATTCGATTTTATATTGATAAATATCAGTATTATAACTAAGTATTATTGCTTACTTTACAAAGTCTAAAACCTCTATTTATGCTACATAAAAGCTTAATTTCACCTAAGAGTATTGTTGTTATTGGAGGATCTGATAATATTCACAGCCCAGGAGGTAGGGTTTTAAAAAATTTAATTGACAATCATTTTGATGGTGAATTATTTGTTGTAAATCCAAAAAAGAATCATGTTCAAGGTGTTTTAACTTATTCTAATGTTGTTGATATTCCTCAAGTTGATTTGGCTATTATTGCTATCGCTGCAAGGTTTATTCCGGAAACGGTAAAAATTTTAACCCAACAAAAAAACACCAAAGGTTTTATTATTTTTTCTGCTGGTTTTAGTGAGAAAGATAGAGAGGGAGGTCAAATTGAACAAGAAATTGTTACACTAATTAATCATGCTGATGGTACTTTATTAGGGCCAAATAATATTGGGTTAATCAATCAAAATTACACAGGAGTTTTCACCACTCCAATTCCAAAATTAGACCCAAAAGGTGTTGATTTTATATCTGGGTCAGGTGCAACTGCTGTTTTTATTATGGAAGCAGCGCAAAACACAGGTTTGACTTTTTCAAGTGTTTACACTGTGGGCAATAGTGCTCAAATTGGTGTGGAAGAAGTTTTAGAATATTTTGACCATAATTTTGAAAATGGTGTAAGCTCAAAAGTCAAGTTACTTTATATTGAAAGTATTAAAAACCCAAATAAATTTTTAAAACACACTGCTTCTTTAATACAAAAAGGGTGTAAAATTGCAGCAATAAAGGCTGGTAGTTCTGAAGAAGGCAATAGAGCTGCATCGTCACATACGGGGGCTTTAGCTACATCTGATGTTTTTATTGATGCACTATTTAAAAAGGCTGGAATTATTCGTTGCTTTGGTAGAAATGAATTGATAGGTGTTGCTGGAATTTTACAACAAAAAGCATTAACTGGAAAAAATATTGCCATCATAACACATGCTGGAGGTCCGGCGGTAATGCTAACCGATATTTTGTCAAAAAACGGATTGAAAGTTCCGCAATTAAAAGGTAAAGCATGTGATTATTTAATTCATGAATTATTTGATGGTTCGTCTGTGTCAAACCCAATTGATTTTCTGGCGACAGGTACTGCCGAGCAATTAGAAATTATTATTGATTATTGTGAAAACCAGTTTGATAAAATTGATGGAATAGTTGTTGTTTTTGGTAGCCCAGGATTAACATCAGTCCATGATGCTTATACCGTTTTAGACAAAAAAATTAAAAGCTGTAAGAAACCAATCTTTGCCGTTTTGCCTTCCGTCATTAATGCTAAAGATGAAATTTTAAAGTTTATTAATAAGGGCAATATCGCTTTCTCGGATGAAGTTTTGTTTGGAAAATCACTAACAAAAGTATACAATGAACCTTTACTAAAATCCAACCAAATCTTAATAAAACAAACTGACAACAAACACATTAAAGAAATCATTAAGAATTCAAAAAATGGATATTTAAGTCCTAAAAAGGCAAATGAATTATTAAGCCATGCAGGAATTGATTTCGTGAAAGAGTTTGAAGTTGAAACTCTAGATCAACTTCTCAAAACAGAAAAGTTATTGAAATATCCTGTGGTTCAAAAAGTAGTAGGACCATTGCACAAATCAGATAGTGGTGGCGTAATTTTAGATGTTAAAAATAAAAATGAGCTTCTTAAAAATTACAATCAATTGATGAAAATTGAAGGCGCTAAATCTATTTTAATCCAGCCAATGCTTAGTGGAAAAGAAGTTTTTATTGGCGCTAAAAATGAAGGTGATTTTTCTCCAATTGTGATGTGCGGCTTAGGAGGCATTTTTATTGAAGTATTGAAAGATGTTAGTGTAAACATGGTTCCTATTTCTAAGACAGAAGCTTTAAATATGATTCAAAACTTAAAAACTTTCCCTATTTTAAAAGGCATGAGAGGTCAAAAAGGGATTAATCTTGAAAAATTTGCAGATAATATTTTCAAAATTTCAAATTTATTACAAATTGCTCCTGAAATTGCCGAATTAGACATAAACCCTTTGATGGCTACTTTTGATGATATTGTAGCTGTTGATGTACGAATCAGAATTGAAAAACGAGAAAATTGAAATCAGAAAAAGATAAATTTTAAAATTCAATTACTTCTCCTCTACCCGTTGAGGAATCGCTACCAATAAAAAAACAAGTGCTGTTTGGTATAATTCTTTTTGAAATTTTTACAGCTTTTAATTTCATTATATTTTCAATTATTTCTTTGTTAGATATAACTGTATTATCAAATACAATTGTATCAAATGATGAACAATCTTTTGGTAATTTGTTGTTTATTTCTGCACTTTGAGGTTTATTTTTTTGTTTTAATTTTTTAAAAACATCCTCATTATTACCAATATATAACAAACTAAAAACTTTATTATCATTCTTAATATCAGCTTGTTTTATATTTGATTTTAATAAAACCATAGCTTTTACAGCCATTTTAGAAACCAAATTGGAGAGTAGGTTTACTTTATAGTGTTTCTTATAAAATATTTGCATGGCATTGTAAAAATTTTTGAGATAAGTAAGGTCTTTTACAGTACTTTCGCCTTTATAATGTATCATGGCAGTTTCTCCAAAATAGTAATTTAGAAAACCCTGATTTAATAATTTATAGCTCAAATCAATATCTTCACCAAACATAAAATAATCTTCATCAAAACCGCCTACTTTCAAATATACTTTACGTTTCATCAACATAAAGGCACCTGTTAATATTTCAACTTTGGCTATTCCATTTTCATCTATATAATTGGCATAATATTTATGAGTGTTTCCTCTAATTTTTTGATTTGCTATTTTAATTGTTGGGATATTTCGTTTGCTCTCTGGTAAAAAATTTCCAGTTCCGTCAATAAATTTTATACCTATCGCACCTAGGTTTTCTTTTTTATCTGCAAAAGAAAGAACTTTTTCAAAAGTATTTTCGGCTATCACAGTATCTGGATTTAAAATCAAAACAAATTCGCCTTCCGCTACAGCGACTCCTTGATTATTCGCTTTAGAAAAACCAATATTTTTTTTATTTTCAATGAGTTTAACCTCCGAAAACTTTTTACGAATCATCGAGCAACTTTGATCTGCTGAATTATTATCAACTACAATAATTTCAGAAGTAATATTTTTAGAAGCTGCTTGAACACTTAGCAAACATTGCTCTAAAAAATAAGGCACTTTATAATTAACAATGATGATGGAGAGTTTTACCAAGACATTTAATTTTGAGTAAAAATATATTTTTTTTAATGAAATAAATATTCATAAATAAAAATTGTAAATTTAACAACCCATATTACATTGGTAATATACATCAAAGATCATAAAGAATGAAAACTATAGGACTAATTGGAGGTTTAAGTTGGGAATCATCCGCTGTTTATTATAAAATAATTAATGAAACAGTAAAAAGTATACTTGGAGGTTACCACTCTGCTAAATGCGTTATGGTATCTGTTGATTTTGCCGAAATAGAAAAATTACAAAAAATTGAAGATTGGGAAAGTCAAAATAAAATTATGATTCAATCAGCACAACAATTAGAAAATGCAGGAGCTGATTTTGTTATTTTATGTACCAATACAATGCACCTTTGCAGTGATGAAATTATTAAGAACATTTCGATTCCATTTTTGCATATTGCCAAGGCTACAGGAGAAAAAATCAAAGAGAAAAAATTAAGTAAAATCGCGCTCTTAGGAACAAAATTTACCATGGAAAAAGATTTTTATAAAGATATTTTATCCAATTATGGTATCGAAACCATTATTCCAAATGAAAAAGATAGAAATATAGTCCATGATATTATTTATAAAGAATTAGTTCATGGAAATATAAATATGAATTCTAAAAAAGCATATCAAAAAATTATTAAAGATTTACAAAACAGAGGTGCAGAAGGTGTAATTTTAGGTTGTACCGAAATACCTTTATTAATCCAACCTGGTGATGTTGACATTCCAATATTTGACACCACAAAAATTCATGCCGAAAGTGCTGTAATTATGGCTTTAAAATAAATGATTTATAAAAGAGAAAACCGAAAATCTAAAAAAGAGTAGGTATAATTCCACAAAAAACTAAATAATATGGGTTATTCAAAACCGAAGTTTAAAGAAAAGTATGGAAATTTTATTAATGGAAAATTTGTTTCCCCTATTGGAGGGCAATATTTTGAAAATAATTCTCCAATTGACAATTCATTAATTGCAAAATATGCTAGATCTCAAAAAGAAGATGTTGAACTTGCTGTAGATGCGGCAAATGCAGCCAAAGAAGCATGGGGTAATACCTCAGCTACTGAAAGAGCTGCGCTACTTAACAAAGTTGCTGATATTATTGAAGAAAATTTAGAAGAATTTGCTTTAGTTGAAACTTGTGATAATGGCAAACCAATTAGAGAAACATTGAACGCCGATATGCCTTTAGCGGTAGATCATTGGCGCTATTTTGCAGCAGTAATTAGAGCTGAAGAAGGTTCGGCCACCGAACTTGATGCAAATACGGTATCATTAATAATTAAAGAACCTCTTGGTGTAGTTGGTCAAATAATCCCTTGGAATTTTCCACTTTTAATGCTGTCTTGGAAATTACCTCCAGCACTTGCAGCAGGTAACTGTGTCGTATTAAAACCAGCAGAACAAACACCTTCAACAGCAACATTATTAATGGAAAAAATTGCAGATGTTTTCCCTCCTGGAGTAGTTAATATAATTCATGGTTTTGGACCAGAAGCTGGAAAACCACTAGCCTCAAGTCCTAAAATTGATAAAGTTGCCTTTACAGGAGAAACTACTACGGGTCAATTAATCATGCAGTATGCCTCTAAAAATCTAAATCCTGTTTCTATGGAATTAGGTGGTAAATCGCCAAATATTTTCTTTAATAGTGTTATGGATGAAGATGATGCTTTTTTAGATAAAGCTATTGAAGGAGCGGTTTTATTTGCTTTTAATCAAGGTGAAGTATGTACTTGTCCTTCCAGAATTTTAGTGCAAGAAGGTATTTATGATAAATTTATGGAAAAAGTTGTTGCACGAACAAAAGCAATTATTCAAGACAATCCTTACGATGTAAATACCATGGTTGGAGCGCAAGCATCCAACGATCAACAAGAAAAAATACTTTCCTATATTAAAATTGGAAAAGAGGAAGGCGCTAAAGTTTTAACTGGTGGCGAAGCTTGTAAATTAGAAGGTAATTTAGCAAATGGATATTATGTTCAACCAACAATTCTTGAAGGCCATAATAAAATGAGAGTTTTTCAAGAAGAAATTTTTGGACCAGTAGTTTGCGTTACTAAATTTAAGGATGAAGCTGAAGCAATAGAAATTGCAAACGATACACTTTACGGATTAGGTGCTGGAGTTTGGACTAGAGATGCGCATCAATTATATCAAATACCTAGAGCAATAAAAGCAGGAAGAGTGTGGGTAAACTGCTATCATGCTTATCCAGCTCACGCACCATTTGGTGGATATAAAAAATCAGGATTTGGAAGAGAAAATCATTTAATGATGATGAATCATTATCGTCAAAGTAAAAACATGCTAATTTCATACGATAAAAATAAATTAGGATTCTTTTAAAGAGAAAAATTATTCAAATTAAAGGCTGGCTATGTATTTAGTCAGCCTTTTTAATCTAATATTATGGAATACGAAAGAGTTGCAATTACAGAAAATGCAAAAGAGCTTGTAAAAAAAATAAAAGAAAAACACGGTGCATTAATCTTTCATCAAAGTGGTGGTTGTTGTGATGGATCAGCTCCAATGCTATTTGAAAAAGAGGACATGTATTTAGATGAGAGTGATATTTTATTAGGTCAATTAGAGGGTGTGAATTATTATATGAACCAAGATCAATTTGAATATTGGAAACATACACATTTAACCGTGGGCATTACTGAAGGAAGAGGTTCCAGTTTTTCACTCGAAATTCCTTATGGGTTTAGATTTATTATTCATTCAAGATTGTTTACTGAAGAGGAAAGTACAGCATTAAATATGTAGTAATACTTAAAATTAATGTCAAAGATATTTAATATGTTAAACATACATCATTTTAGAGGTGTAACTACTATGGCAGTTGTTGTCCCATAATAAAAACCTGTTCTTTTCGTAAATATAAAATAGTTTTCATCTTCAGGTTATTTAGGTATTAGTCTATATTTGTATTTATGAAAGCTGTAACCGTTAAAGAACTTAAACAAGAACTAAATAATAAATCACCTAAAGAGGTTCTTGATTTATGTCTTCGTTTATCTAGGTTTAAAAAAGAAAATAAAGAGCTACTAACTTACCTTTTGTTTGAATCTACCAATGAAGCATATTATATTGAAAGTATAAAGCGAGGAATTGATGAAAAGTTTGAAGTGCTCAATAAAAAGAGTCCATATTTTATTCGTAAAAGTATTAGAGCTATTTTAAATTATACCAAAAAATATATCCGATATTCTCAAAACAAAGAAACCGAAGTAGAATTACTGCTCTATTTTTGTGAAAAAATGAAAAACTGCAAGCCAAGCATGCACAACCATAAGCGTATTGAAAATATTTTTTACAAACAAATCGAAATCACCCAAAAAAAGGTTAGCCACTTACACGAAGATTTACAGTATGATTATAAAATGGAAATTAATAATTTATTAGAATAATTTCAATTAAACAATGATAATGAAATCGTTATAATTATTTTAATAACTGAATATCAATATCTTACTTCAATGTAAAAAATTTGAATCTTATTAATTATCGAGATTGTGTTTTATTATTGCTTTTGTAATTTCTTCTATTGTTATTCGTTTTCGCTCCTCCATAAAACTTTTTCTTTCCGTCTTTTCTTTTAGAGCTATGATTTTGTTTGGGTTTGCTTGAGCTGTTATTATTTTCTTTTACAGAAGAATTATCTGGCTCAAATCCTTTAACTATTTCTATTTCTAATTTCTGACCTAACAATTTTTCAATATCTCTCAAATAAGCTTTTTCTTCTTGCGAAACCAAAGAAATTGCTTCACCACTTGCTCCTGCTCTTCCCGTTCTACCAATTCTATGCACATAATCTTCTGGCACATTTGGTAATTCAAAATTGACAACATGAGGCAATAACGGAATATCTAAACCACGAGCTGCAATATCAGTTGCAACTAAAACACGAACCTCACCTTTTTTAAATCCAGCCAATGCTTTGGTTCTTGCCCCTTGGCTTTTATTACCATGAATTGCGGCAGCAGTAATTCCAGCACCAATCATTTTTTTACAAAGTTTATTAGCGCCATGCTTTGTTCTTGTAAAAACCAAAACTTGTTCCCATTTCCCTTCGGTAATCAATTGAATAATAAAGGCTGTCTTTTTTGGTTTATCAATGCTATATGCTTTTTGATCTACTTTTTCTGCCGTAGTGTTTTCGGGTGTGGCTTCTACCATTACTGGATGATGCAAAAAGCTTCCAGCTAATTTTTTTATCTCTTTAGAAAAAGTAGCCGAAAACAATAAATTTTGCCTTTTCGCTGGCATCAATGCAAGGATTTTTTTGATATCTCTTAAAAACCCCATATCTAACATTCTGTCAGCTTCATCTAAAACTAAAATTTCTATCCTGGCTAAAGAAAATGCTTTTTGATTATGTAAATCTAATAATCTACCAGGAGTAGCAATCATTATATCTACACCATTTCTTAAAGTAGCTATCTGAGGTTTTGCATTAACGCCTCCAAAAACTACAGTAGACCGTATATCTAAAAACGTACTGTATTCTCTTACATTTTCATAAACTTGTGCTGCTAATTCTCTAGTTGGCGTTAAAACTAAAGCACGCAATGGTCTTCTTTTCCATTTACTCTCTGTAGTAAGAATTTGCAACATTGGCAAAGTAAAACCTGCTGTTTTACCTGTACCAGTTTGTGCAGATGCCAATACATCTTTTCCTTCTAAAATTAATGGTATTGCTTTTTCTTGAATTGTTGAAGGCTCTTTATATCCTTTTTTATCAATTGCTCTTAATAAAGGTTCGGATAATCCTAAGGTTTTAAATGTCATAAATTAAATTTAAGAAATGATAATTTACAATCATTTCTAAATGTGGCTGCAAATATACATTGAATTTAAAGACTTGTTTTGGGTAAGAAAAATAATTCCACTGTAGTGGAATTATCCCTTTAAAGTTCCTTCAAAAGGAATTCTATTTAAAATACTTCTACCCAAGGTAACCTCATCGGCATATTCAATTTCATCGCCAACCGAAATTCCTCTTGCGATTGTTGTTAAATTCACCTCTAAACCTTGTAGTTGTTTATAAATATAAAAATTGGTCGTATCTCCCTCCATAGTTGAGCTTAAGGCTAAAACAATTTCTTTTATTTCTTGATTTTTCACTTTACAAACCAAACTATCAATAGTTAAATTATGAGGTCCAACACCTTCAATTGGCGAAATTTTACCGCCTAAAACATGATATAAACCTTTGAATTGTGCTGTGTTTTCAATAGCCATAACATCACGTATATCTTCAACCACACAAATAATTTCAGGATTTCTTCTTGAATTTGTACATATTTCACAAACTTCTATATCCGAAATATTATGGCAATTTTTACAAGATTTAATATCGTTTCTAAAGTGCTGTAAAGCATCAGCCAAATAAGAAGTTTGTTCTTTGGGTTGCTTTAATAAATGTAAAACCAGTCGTAATGCTGTTCGTTTACCAATACCTGGTAATTGCGACATTTCATTTACCGCATTTTCTAAAAGTTTTGAAGAAAAATCCATGCGGCAAATATAAATTTTATTTACGATTTATAATATAGAGCAATACATAAAAATATTTCAATGAAATTGAGGGAGACTATCTAAGTCGCCTCCTTTATTGACAAAAAAATAAGACACAGGTATATCTTAAGTAACTGATATCTAGTTTGTACGAAAAAACAAATCATTTACTTGGCTATTTCAGTTTTGGTCATAAAGTTTTAAGCCAAAGAACCTATTTTTTACAACATCTTTGTTTTATAAAAAAAGGAGGTGGTGTGTTAAACACAAAGCCAAAGTTGAAACAAGTAAAATAACATCTTTATAATACCACTTTTATGCAAAATTAAGTAATTAATTTTTTGATTTAAGCAGAAATTCACTGATTAAGAAATGTGAAAACACCTTTCTATGTTTAATAAATTCTTTTTTTAATTTAAAAATACCCGTATTTACAGGGGTAATAGAATTTATTTATTTTTATAAATAAAATATTTTTTTATTTATAAAAAAGTAGTAAATTTGCATCTTCAAAATTTAAAATAAAATGAATACATTAAAATCGAATAAATCACAAACAAAAATAGGGGTTAAAACATCTTTTTTAACAAACTCTAAAACAATTACTTGGAATTTAAAAAGACGTTTTTAAGAATCTGGATTTTCTTAATAAAAAGACTCTCGATGAGGGTCTTTTTTTTGTTTAAACCTTTTTTTATTGCGTATTGCTTTAGAACCTGAGTTCGACCTAATGTTTAATTTACAGAATCCTAAGAAGAGGTTAGACTTGAAGGGTGAAATTAAAAGGAATATCTAGATATTCAATAAATTAATAACTAAAATGGTCGATAGGGAGAAAATTCATCAAAAAGAATTTATATACGACTAATTACTGGCCTCAAAAGATTTATTTTATTTAACAATCACTCAATTTAAAGTATCTTATACCTTAATAAAAATTTTCTTTTTATATAATATATATGCAACCAAATAATAAAAAGCAATTACAATTATTGCATAAACTAAAGAACTCAATTTTGGAATTGTAATCAACGAAGATAATGTTTCATACAAAAAACCGTGTAAAGATTGCTCATCAGATAATTTTATCAAACCAAATGATTTTGATGTAAAACTCGATAAAAAGAAAACGGTAATAGCATTTGAACCAAATATTATTGCTGGTTTTCCCCAAGTAGCATGGCCTAAAATATCAGCAATATAAAAAATAATCGCATAAACTAGTGAGGCTAAACCTCCTGTAACCAAAACAAAACTACTTGTCCAAAGTGCTTTGTTTAGCGGAAATATTATACTCCACAAACAACCTAATATTACAGTTACTATTCCAATAATGACAAATAGCTTTAATTTTTCTTGCTGTGATTTATTTTTATTTAAAAGAATTATTCCTAAAAACATACCAAAAATAGTTGTTGCTATGGCAGGAATTGTACTTAATAATCCTTCTGGGTCATAAAGTTCTTTCCACATGTGTGCACGAGTTAAAATATTTAAATCTACTACCGATGCAAAATTCGATTCCTTAGTTAACAAAGCCATTGCCCCATTTACTGGAATTTGAGTCATTATGAGCCAATATCCTATTAATAGGGTTATAAACACTCCTAAAAGCGCTTTCCAATTCAAGTGCAAAAATAATATAGAGGCTATAAAGAAAACCACTCCTATTCTTTGTAAAACTCCAGGTAATCGCAATTGTGACAAATCTTTTATAAAAGGAAAATCAAATGTGAATGCTGCTAAAAACAGACCTAAAAAAATGAGTTTTAAAGTACGAGAAATAATTTTTTTATAAACATCTGCATTTATTCCTGCTTCTTTCTTTTTTGTGTATGCAAAAGAAATCGACATACCAACAATAAACAAAAAAAAAGGGAAAATTAAATCTGTTGGTGTTAAACCGTGCCACTCGGCATGTAAAAATGGCGCATAAACTTGTCCCCATGTACCTGGATTATTAACCAATATCATAGCTGCAATGGTTAATCCTCTAAAAATATCAACAGATAAAATTCGTTTTGCAGTACCCATAAATTTTTTTTGATTTCAAATATATTATTTTTACTTCCTAAAAAGCAATATTTTTAATTTATTTGCAACTTAGAACTATTAATATGACACCACTAGCTTTAGCCTTAATCATAGGTTTATATTTTTTACTTTTAATAGGCATTTCTTACTTTACCAGTAAAGATGATAGTAATACTACTTTTTTTCTAGCCAATAAAAAATCGCCATGGTATGTAGTTACCTTTGGAATGATTGGAGCTTCTCTCTCTGGTGTAACTTTTATTTCCGTTCCCGGATGGGTACAAAGCACACAATTTAGCTATATGCAAATTGTTTTTGGATATTTTTTAGGGTACTTAGTAATTGCTTATGTATTGATTCCGCTGTATTATAGATTAAATATTACTTCAATTTATGAATATTTAAACCAGCGTTTTGGAAAAACTAGTCATAAAACAGGGGCGTTCTTTTTTCTGATTTCAAGAATTTTAATCGCCTCATTTCGATTATTTTTAGTAACCTCCATTTTACAATATTTTATTTTAGACGCTTGGCATGTACCCTTTGAATTTACTGTGATTTTATCTGTATTATTGATTTGGGCTTACACTTTTAGAAGTGGTATAAAAACAATTATTTGGACAGATACTTTACAAACATTTTTTATGCTCTTTGCTGTTATTTTTGTAATAATTATTCTCTTAAATAAACTTGATTTTACTTTTTCAGAATTTTTACAGTCTTCCAATTACAAAAACTACAGTAAAATGATTTTTACAGATAGTTTTAACGACAAAAAATATTGGTTAAAATCTATCCTTGGTGGGATGTTTATTGCGATTGCAATGACAGGTTTAGACCAAGATAATATGCAAAAAAACCTAACTTGTAAAACAATAAAAGAATCGCAAAAAAATGTTGTAAGCTTAGGTTTTATATTAATTTTTGTGAATTTTATTTTCCTATTTTTAGGCGCATTACTTTTTACTTATGCTGCAAAATTTAATATTGACATCCCGATTGTTGATGGTAAAACAAAATTTGACTTATTATTTCCTGAAATTGCTTTAAATCAAGATTTAGGATTTGGTTTAGCAACTATTTTTATTCTTGGTTTAATTGCAGCTGCCTATTCAAGTGCCGATAGCGCTTTAACATCATTAACAACATCATTTAGTATAGATTTTTTAAATATTGAAAAGAAAGTAAAATCCAAACAAAAATCAACTAGAAAAAAAGTGCATGTTGTTTTTTCATTAATTTTAATTGTAGTAATTATAGCCTTTCAATATATTTTAGAAAATAATATTATTAGTAGTTTACTACAAGTTTCATCATACACTTATGGGCCTTTGCTTGGGCTATTTGCTTTTGGTATTTTTACAAAATACCAAATTAAAGATCAATGGGTTTGGCTTATTGCGATAATATCCGTCTTACTTACCTATATTTTAAATAAATATTCTATGTTTTTGCTAAACGGTTATGTATTTGGTTTTGAAATATTAATAGCTAACGGTCTATTTACATTTATTGGTTTGTATTTGATTAAAAGCGACAAATCTAAAGACTTAAATATGAAATAAAATCTTCTACTCCCATCATTCAACTTACAACTTTTTCACTATTTTTGAAGTATGGAAAAAGATTTAAGTAATTATCGTAAAAGCTACGAAAAAAACTCCCTTTTAAAAGGTAATATACCAGAGAATCCGGTGGAATTATTTCAAAAGTGGTTTTATGAGGCCGATGAATCTGAAGGTATTGAAGAAGCTAATGTGATGCATATCGCTACGATTGGCTTGGATGGTTTTCCAAAAAACAGGGTAGTTTTATTAAAAAGATTTACTTGGGAAGGTTTTATTTTTTATACCAATTACCATAGTGAAAAAGGAAAAGCCATTGCAAAAAACCCTAATGTATGTGCAACATTTTTTTGGCATAGTTTAGAACATCAAATTATTATCAAAGGTAAAGTTGAAAAAATTGCAGAAAATTTATCTGATGGATATTTTGAATCTCGTCCCGATGGCAGCAAACTAGGTGCTTGGGCCTCTGATCAAAGTGAAGTAATCAACTCCAGAGAAGCTTTAGATGAAAAATTGAAATCTGCCGAAGATAAATTCCGCAATAGCGAAATACCCCGCCCAAAACATTGGGGAGGCTACATTATTAAACCGATATCTATTGAATTTTGGCAAGGAAGAACAAATCGCATGCACGACAGAATACGATATACTTTACAAGAAAATTTTGAATGGAAAATTGAACGATTAGAACCTTAATAATATCTAAAGTTTTAAATAAAAATCAAAAAGTTAACTATATTTGAAACTCTATTTCAAACCTAAATAAATGAAAACGCTATATATTGTTCGTCATGCAAAATCTTCTTGGGAGTATGAAGGCATAAAGGACATCGATCGCCCTTTAAAAGCACGTGGTATTAAAGATGCCTATTTGATTTCATCAGTTTTACAAAAAAAAATTGAGACACCATCAGTTTTTGTTTCAAGTTGTGCTAACAGAGCTTTGCACACAGCAATGATTTTTAGTTATACATTTAACTATCCATTATCTTATTTAAAAATTAGTAAATCTCTATATAGTTTTAGCGATGGTTATTTAATTAAAACTATAAAAGCTTTAGATGATGGTTTTGACTCAGCAATTATTTTTAGTCACGACCACGGTATTAATGATTTTGTAAATAAATTTGGCAACAAACATATTGACCATGTTCCAACCTGTGGAGTTATTGCTTTAGAGTTTAAAACCAATAACTGGAAAGACATCAAAAATGGTAAAACATTATTTACTGAATTCCCTAAATATCATAAATAATTAAGATTTGAAAATGAAAATTCTCAAATACGCTGCAATCGATATTGGCTCTAATGGAGTTAGACTTTTAATTGCCAATGTAATTGTATTTAAAAAAAAAGAAACTCAATTCAAAAAATCATCATTAGTTCGTGTCCCAATACGTTTAGGTGAAGATGTTTTTAAAACAGGTATAATTTCTGAAAACAATAAAAATAGAATGTGCGAAGCCATGCAAGCTTTTCAATTATTAATGAAAGTGCATGGTGTTGAAAAATATAAAGCTTGTGCAACTTCGGCTATGCGCGAAGCTAATAATAGTAAAGAAATTATCGATTGTGTTTTTGAATCTAGCGGTGTAAAAATTGATATTATTGATGGTAAAACAGAAGCCGAAATAATTTCTTCAACCGATTTAAGTCAGCTTATTCAAAATGACAAGTCATATTTGTATGTTGATGTTGGTGGCGGTAGTACCGAATTTACTTTTTTCTCTGAAGGGAAAATAATCAATTCAAAATCGTTCTCATTAGGTACAGTTAGACTTTTAGACAATAGAGTTGATAAAACTATTTGGCATGATGTTAAAAAATGGGTAAAAGAAAACAGCAAAGGATTACCAAAACTTTCGTTGATTGGTTCTGGAGGGAATATCAATAAAATATTTAAAATGTCTGGCAAAATGGAGGGCAAACCCCTATCTTACATTTATTTAAATTCTTATTTTAATTTTTTAAATCAGATGACTTATAACGAACGCATAAGCGAATTAGATTTAAACCCTGATCGCGCTGATGTAATTATACCTGCCTCAAAAATTTATTTAAAAGCCATGAAATGGAGTGGTGCAAAAAAAATATATGTCCCAAAAATTGGCCTTTCAGATGGTATTATTAAAAGTTTGTATTTGGGTAAATTTGATTAAAATTCCTAATTAATTTTTTTGAAATAAAAAGGATTATCTAATGCTTTTAAAACAGCAGCATCTCTTTTATATATATCTTTCATAAAATATAATGTGTTTTTTTGATCAACTCTGGCTGTCCAATACATCAAATAAATATTAATTGGCTCTGGTAGGTTTATACGAGTTGTTTCACCTGAATCTAATATTTCATTAATTTTATCCATATTCCAAACTTTTGGATTATCCATTAAACTCATCAACAGCTCCCATTTACTTTCTGTTCTAATACAACCATGGCTAAAAGCTCTATCTTGCCTGTTAAAAAGACTCCTAGAAGGTGTGTCGTGCAAGTAAACGGCATACTTGTTTGGAAAAATAAATTTTACCTGCCCCAATGCATTCCATGGTCCTGCTTTTTGACGAACAATAAACGGGAAATGATCTGCCGAATATTTTTTAAAATTAATCTTATTATAATTTAAAACATTCCCACTTCTGTCCATAATTTCCATATGCTTGTCAGACAAATAACTTGGGTCTTTTTTAAGTTTAGGCAAAGTTTCATGAGTAGCAATAGAGTATGGCAAGGTCCAAGTTGGGTTCATGACTATATATTTCATCTTCCCTTTAAAAATTGGAGTTACTTTGTGGTATTTACCAACGATAACTCTTGAGCTAAAAATTTCTTTTTTATTTTTAAATCGTTTCACATAAAATCCTGCAATATTAACCAATAAAAAATCATTATCTGGATGATGAAAAACCCATCGCAATCTTTCTAAATTAAGCCTAATCGTGTCAATTCTATCTTCAATGGACACATTCATTTGCTCTATCGTACCTTTTCCAATTACGCCATCACTTGTTAAATTATGGCGTGTTTGAAACTTTTTAACGGCTATTTCTAATGTTTCATCATACAGCGAATCATTTTTAACTTCATTCACTTTTAAATCACCCGTAATTAATAAATATTTTCTAACTTCAAGTATTCTTTCATCAAGCATATCCTTTTTTAAAGTCTCCCCTTCCGTAACTTTTGACCAACCTCCTTTTGCTTCAATTTCACGGTAACTTTTCAAGTTAAACTTCATTAGTTTATAAAAATAATGTTGGGGCTTTACATTTTCTAAAGCCGTTTTAACTCTTTTATTATGCAACGTTACCGTAAGTAAACTATCAATATTCTTAGGTCTTGGATTCAATTCAACATCCCATTTCGATCTTAGTTTTGATTGTTCAACTTTTCCAGATATCAAATGAGAAGCATATAAAATAAGTGCATCAGTCATTAAAAAATCTAAATTAACTAGATCATCATTACTTAATTTTTTATAGCTTGATTTTCCCAATAAATTGGTTATTTTTTCTATATGGTAGTCCTTAGGATTAAGACCTTCATCAAATGAAGATTGAATACTTTGCAGTAAATCATTTCTATTTTTTTTATCTGTCCAAGCCAATTTAAAATCTCTATTGGTATAAAATTTGGGGAGTTCTATCTGAGAAAACAAAATAATTCCATCAGCAAAAACAGAGTTATTGCTCCTATCGTTTTCGATTCTTTGCCCTATTATTTCCTCTACAGAATTCTTTTGCGCTTCTATACTTTGATCAAAAAAGCATATCGTAATTAAGGTAATAAAAATTAATTTAAGTCGCATTTGTTAGGTCTTTGATTAGTTTTCAAATTTATTGAAAATAATTTGATCAAAGTAAACAATAATAAATCATTTGTAAATACTAATTTTATAACCATAAAAAAACCAGTAAAATTAAAAATTTACTGGTTTTTTTTATTTTATAAGCTAATCAAAGTAACTAAATCCCTCTTTGGGATCAATTACCAACAGCGTTTCATAAATTAATTGAATTACATTTTCAACATCATCTTTACTAACCATTTCTACAGTAGTATGCATATAGCGAAGTGCTAAAGAAATTAATGCAGAAGGCACGCCTCCGTTTGAATAAGCAAAAGCATCTGTATCTGTACCTGTTGCTCTTGAAGATGCTAAACGTTGGAATGGGATTTTATGTTTTTCCGCTGTAGCGATAATTAATTCACGAACATTATTTTGCACCGCCGGCGCATAAGTTATTACTGGTCCATCACCTGACTTTGTTTCTCCTTCTTTCTTTTTATCAATCATTGGTGTGGTTGTATCATGACAAACATCGGTTACTATTGCCAAATCTGGGTTGATTGTATGTGTTATCATTTCAGCTCCGCGTAAGCCAATTTCTTCTTGTACTGAATTGGTAATATATAAACCAAAAGGTAATTCATTTTTATTTTCCTTTAATAATCTTGCCACTTCAGCAATCATAAAACCGCCCATTCTATTATCTAAAGCACGACAAACAAAATTGTTTTTATTCAAGATAAAAAACTCATCTGGATAAGTAATTACGCAACCCACATGAACGCCCAATGCTTCAACTTCTTTTTTGGTTTTACAACCAGTATCTATAAAAATATTATCCAATTTTGGAGTTTCTTCTTTTCCTGCCACACGAGTATGGATTGCTGGCCAACCAAAAATTCCATTTACAATTCCTTTTTTGGTGTGAATATTTACTCTTTTTGAAGGTGCAATTTGATGATCACTACCTCCATTTCTAATCACATAAATTAATCCATCATCTGTAATATAATTAACATACCACGAAATTTCATCGGCATGGCCTTCAATCACAACTTTATATTTAGCCTCAGGATTAATAACTCCAACTGCCGTTCCATAGCTATCGGTTATAAAAGTATCTACATAAGGTTTTAAATAATCCATCCATATTTTTTGTCCTTCTGATTCATAACCAGTTGGCGATGCATTATTCAAATATTTTTCTAAAAATGTAATTGATTTTTTATTGATAATTTTCTTTTTTGCCATCATATTATTTTTCTACGAAATTAATAAAAATATACTATTGATGCTATTTATTGATTAACTCAAATAAATCTAATAAATTATTATGTTATGCTTAAATTTGGTCTGATTTTTGACTCATTCCATTTTAATGAAAAATATATTATTTATACTGCTTTTTACTTTACCTCTTTTTTTGTTTTCTCAAAAAAACAAAGAAGAAAACTTAGACAATGACCTATATATTATTAAAAATGATTCACTTACAATACCTTTAGATGAGATTCTAGTGTTTAAAAACAGGAAATTTAAATCAACAACCGAAAGAAAATATTATTATTGGTATTATAAAAAAGTACATAATGCCTATCCATATGCAAAACTTGCCTCTGATAAAATGATTGAAATCAATAAAGAACTAGAAGGTGTAAAATCAAAAAGAAAGAGGAAAAAACAAATTAAAAAAATTCAAAAATACATGGAAGGTGAGTTTACCGAGCAGCTCAAAAAACTTACCAGAACAGAAGGTAGAATTTTAATTAAACTGGTAAACCGACAAACTGGTGAAACTATGTTTGACTTGATTAAAGAATATAGAAGTGGATGGAAAGCTTTTTGGTATAATTCAACTGCTAATTTATTTAAACTTTCTTTAAAGACCGAATATCATCCCGAAAATGAAGCTCTTGATTTTATTATTGAAGATATATTGCAACGCTCATTTGCTAATGGCTCATTAGAAAATCAAAAACCAAAACTACCTATTGATTATTTTGATTTAATGACAATATGGAAAAATATTGAAGTCCAGAAAGAAATCAATACCTATATTGAAAAATACAAATAACTAATCTGGCAAGGAGGATGCATTGGTATCAACTGTATGATCTATTTCTTCAAATTCTTTTAGAACAGCTTTAATACTACTATTAATATCTTTTTCATTGATATTGTATTTTAAAGCCAAAGATTCTTGACCCGGCAATTGCTCAATCATTAAAGTTGAAGAAGGGAAAGCAAAATCAACACCTAAAGCAGCAGCTAATTTTACAATTGCTATATGCAACATGTGTTTTGAAGATTGTTCATCACCCCAGTCTAACTTCTTAAAGAATACATTAACCAATATTTTCAAAGCTGAATCTCCAAATTCAGTAAATTCAACATTATAAGATTCACTTCTTGTATCTGGGTGCGCTATAATAATTTCTCGAATCCCTTGAACAAAAGCTTCAATCAATTCGGGTGGCGTATCATACCTTATACCCAACTCTGTGCTATAACGTCTATACAACCTTAATCCCATATTATTAATTTCCATTTCGGATACTTTACTATTTGGAATTTGAGAAATAGAAGTATCTGCAGCTCTAACACGTGTTGACCTTAGACCCACTTTTACAACCATTCCTTCTACTCCTCCAATTACAACCCAATCTCCTAAACGAAAAGGTTGATCCATAAATATATTAATCGTTCCTATTAAATTCTTAACAGAATCTTGAGCAGCAAAAGCTATGGCAATACCACCAATAGATGCTCCTGCCATTACTGTTGCCGGATCAACACCAAATAAAGTAAGAATTTTCAAAAAACCAATAAGAACAATAAATCCCATTAGTAATTTATTTAAAATTGGTGCTAATTGTTCATTCAATTTTGAATGCGTTTTTTTACTAAAATTGATATAGTTAAGTATCAGTAATTTGATTATTTTGAAGAAAAAATAAACCCAAAAAACAGTTTGTGCAATATCTAATGCTAAAAATAAGAAGTTATTAATTTTAAATAACTGAAGTGAAGGTAAAAGTTTTTCAATAATATATAATATGATGATCAGCACTAATATTCGTGCAATCTCACGTAATAAATCAAATGAACTTTGATAGGTTTTATCTTTTATAAATAATGTCTGAATTTTTTTTAATATATAGAAAATAATAGGGATTAAAATATAATATAAAAGGAAAGAAAAAGCGATTAAAATTAAAATCCCTATAGGTTTCCATAAATGTACTTCTTTAACTTTTTCGTCAAAAAAAGACGGATAATGTTTCTGAAGCCATTTAAACTCCCAGGGGAAAGTGTTCTTATATATTTCATCAATGGATTTGATTGTTTCTTTTGAATAATACCATCTTGATCCTATTTTTTCAACATAAATTTCAGGTAATCGATCTGGAAAAGGAACATACTGATTTTTTAATTTTTCTATACTATTTAAACTTGCAGAGATCGTATCTAAATAATTTGGGTCAGTTGGAACTTCTGAAAAGTCAACAACCAATCCTTTTCCATCTAAAATCTCTTTAATTTTTATAGCTTTTGTAATAGCCTCTTTTTTCGGTATTCCACGTATAGTTAAAGCTGCTTTTGATGCATTGTAACTATCAGGTTGTAAAAAATACAAATGTGAATAGATGGTAGTATTTGGATTTCTTAAATCAACTTTTACGGTTTGTTGTGCAAAAACATAGGCATTAACAAACAGTAATAAAAAGAGTATTTTTTTCATTTTTAAATATAATTATAGCTAAAGTAAAAAATATTATTTTAAAAGGCTACCTTCTTTTCTTTTTTCTAGTTGGCTTATTTAAAACGCTTACATATCCTTTAGATTTCTTTTTCCTTTTTGATTTAAAAACTACTGTATCATCAAAAGTATTTTTTGTTTTATCTCCTTTATTTTTTTTCCAAGTATTATTTTCTGGAAGTAAAGTTTGTAATAAATCTGATCGACCAACTTTATTTAAAGTATTTTTAATCCATTGTTTGTTTTCTTTTTTATACCAAAAGAAAAAACGGTGTTGCTCCTCTTTTTCTTGCTTTGTTTTAGGAGTTCTTGTTGGTTTTAGCGTATATGGGTGATAACCACTATAATAAATTACCGTAGCAACTGTCATGGGTGTTGGAGTAAAGCCTTGCACTTGCTCTAACTGAAAGCCCATATCTTTAGTTTCGGCTGCCAAATTTGCCATATCTTCAACCTCACAAGCAGGGTGATTTGAAATAAAATAGGGAATCAATTGAAGTTTTAATTTTTCTTTTACATTAATTTTATCAAAACGTTCTTTAAACTTATGAAAATACTTAAATGAAGGTTTACGCATTAATTTCAAAACCGGATCAGAAGTATGCTCTGGAGCAACTTTCAATCGACCAGAAATATGTTTGGTCATCACTTCTTTGGTATAATCATCCAATTCTTTAGGGTCGGCATTTTTATTGAATTCAGGTACCAGCATATCATGTCGAATACCACTACCTATAAATGATTTTTTTATCTTTGGATGCTTGTCTACCGCTTGGTAAAGTTCGGTTAATGGTTTATGAGAAGTATCTAAATTATAACATATAACTGGCGAAATACATGATGGCGCAACACATTTATCGCATATCGATTGCACTTTACCTTTCATTTGATACATATTGGCAGAAGGCCCACCAATATCTGATAAGTAACCCTTAAAGTCGGGCATATTTGCAACTTTATCTACTTCTTTTAAAATGGACTCCTTACTCCTACTCGCAATAAATTTACCTTGATGTGCAGAAATAGTACAAAAGCTACAACCGCCAAAACAACCTCTATGAATATTGATAGAAAATTTTATCATTTCATAAGCTGGAATTGGACCTCTTTTATTGTATTTTGGATGTGGCAATCGTGTAAATGGCAATTCGAATGAGTCGTCAATTTCCTCTTCGGTCATTGTAGGAAATGGTGGGTTAATTACCAAAGTTTTATTTTTTATCTTTTGTAAAATTCGTCTTCCAAAAACTTTATTTGACTCTTGCTCGATGACTTTGAAATTAGCTGCAAAAGTTTTTTTATCTTTTAAACAAGCTTCGTGTGAACTAATTTCAACATCTTCTATGTTTTTGTTCTTGGGTAACTCTTTGCTTTCCTCTAACAAATAAGCAGTTTGCTTTATGGTTTTTAAACTATCAAATGGAGCTCCTTTTTGTAGTAACGTAACTAATTCCCGTAAGGGTTGTTCTCCCATTCCATACACCAATAAATCGGCTTTTGAATCGGTTAAAATATTGGGTTTTAAAGTATCACTCCAATAATCGTAATGTGTAACTCTTCGCAATGAAGCCTCAATACCACCAATTACAACTGGTACATCAGGGAATTTATCTTTTAAAATATTACTGTAAACTGTGGTTGCATAATCGGGTCTAAACCCTTTATCGCCATTGGGGGTATAAGCATCTTTATCCCTTCTTCGTTTACTTGCAGTATAATTACTCACCATAGAATCCATTGCTCCAGATGTTACTGCAAAAAATAAATTTGGCTTGCCTAATTTTTCAAAATCCTGCAAGTTATCATGTACACTCGGTTGTGGAACTATAGCAACTTTTAAACCATAACTTTCTAAAATTCTACCCAATGTTGCCGGGCCAAATGCAGCATGATCTACATAGGCATCACCACTAAAAATAATTACATCTAAGCTATCCCAGCCTCTAATTTTCACTTCTTTATTGGTAGTTGGTAACCAATCAGATAGTTGTAGTTCTTGTTGCATGGCGCAAAGGTAATGCTATTTAAAGTAACATTATTGCATATAAATTTGCCGTTTATACCTTAAAAAAAACAATTATCATTTTTTTATATTATTTTTACTTTTATGAAAAAATATATTAAACCTAGTTTTTATATCCTACTGATCTTCTTATTTATGACAAAATCATTCCACGCACAAAATCAACCTAAAACAAATGATGACCTAATCGTTTTTATTGGGAATTCCATTATAGAAAACTGGGAAAAATTAGATCCTGATTTTTTTACGAATAAAAATTATATCAATAAAGGAATAAGCGGTCAAACCACACCCCAAATATTAAATCGGTTTAAAAAAGATGTTATTGATTTACATCCAAAACTCGTTATTATTTTAGCAGGAATTAATGATATCGCTCAGAATACAGGCCCAATAACGCTACAAGAAACAAGTGAAAATATTTTTGCTATGGCAGAATTGGCTAAAAAACACCAGATAAAAGTTGTTCTTTGCTCCGTTTTACCAGCCTTAGATTTTCCGTGGAGAAACGGACTTTATCCTGCAGGAAAAATTGTCACATTAAATGAACTTCTAAAAAAGTATGCTAATAAAAATGACATCCTATATTTAGATTATTACTCTAGTATGGTAGATAAAAATTTGGGTTTAATTGATGATTATACTTATGATGGCGTGCATCCAAATAAAGCAGGATATCAAATTATGGCACCACTTGTACAAGATGCGATTATAAAAGCTCTAACTTATTAAGACTATTTAACTAAATTCATTCTCTTTTATATCGTCATAAAATTTAGCAAATGTAACATGCGCATAAGGGATTAACCATAAAAAACCAATTCCTAAAGTTAGGATACAAAGTAAAGCCAATCCAAAAAATCGTAAGCCCATATAAAAGTATTTTAACTTATACCCATCCATCATTTTTTTACTTTTATCAATTGCATCCATCGCTTCAACATTAGGATTATCGGCAATGATATAAAAAGTCATTGCATAAGATATGGCTGCAATAATACCTGGAATGATTAACAAGAGAGTCCATAAAACAGTAAATAACACAACTAACAAATAGGCGATTATAGATGTTTTCAAATTATAAAACCCTCCAAATATTTGCTCAAACCTAGCTTCATTATTTCTTGAAATATTTAATGAAAATACCGAAATACCAACAGCAAGAGGCCCTGCAACAAATAATAAAATTAATGATGTATATGGATAATTTTCAGATGCTTGCTGAAAACCTCCAATTACTAATTCATAAACAAGAAATGTACCTATTGCTAAACCCCATTTACCATTTAGAGATTCTTTTGCTAATTTCATTAATTCTGTATTGTCTTTTTTCATCCTATTTATATAAATTATTTGTTAAATATATAAATTCTACTTTTCATGTCTTGCCATTAAATTGTTTTTCTATCAAAAAAAATTAAAAACTCCATTTTAATCTAATAAAAATTGCAGTACCACTATTTGCTAAAGAATTACCATTGGTATCTTCAATTTTATCCATGGT
>DAOUTI010000132.1 GCA_030626795.1 Flavobacteriaceae bacterium | reverse complement strand
TCAATACCAGGATAAATATCTTCCTTCGATTTTAATTTTCCTTCTTTCATCCATTGCCCCATTTGCTTAGATGCTTTGCTGTAATCTTTTGCATAATCAAATACAACCATTCCTTTCATAGATGCCCTATTTACTAAAAGTGATAAATAATTTGAAGGTCCAATTACCGCTTTAGTATTGTTATATTGAGAAATAGCTCCACAAATTACAATACGTGCATGTAAGGCTAACCTACCTAAGGCAAGGTCTAATATTTCACCACCAACATTATCGAAATACACATCTATTCCTTTTGGAAAAAATTCTTTTAGCTTGATCTTAATATCATCATTTTTATAATCAATTGCTCCATCAAAACCCAGTTCGTTTATTAGGTAATTACATTTTTCTGCTCCTCCGGCAATACCAATAACCTTGCAGTTTTTAATCTTTGCTATTTGGCCCACGGCACTTCCAACTGCTCCTGCAGCACCAGAAACTAATACGTTATCTCCTTCTTGAAGTTCACCCACTTCCAAAACACCAAAATAAGCAGTCATACCTGTCATGCCAAGTGAGCTGGTATAAGTAGGGAGTGGTGCTAACTTTGGATCAACTTTATGATACCCTTTGCCATCAGTTATTATATATTGCTGAACTCCTGTTTGTCCATAAACAAAATCACCCACTTCAAAATTCTGGTTCTTGGATGCAATTACTTTACCAACTCCTCCAGCACGCATAACATCATTTATTTGAACAGGTGGAATATATGACTTTGTATCATTTAACCAACCACGCATTGCAGGGTCTAATGAAATATATTCACATTGAACCAAAAACTCACCTTCTTGAGGTTCTAATATCTTGTTTTCAATCAGCTCCCATGTATCTTTACCCGGTAAGCCGATTGGTCTTTTTTTAAGGATAACTTGCTTGTTTTTTTTCATTTTTTTTATAAGTAAACAAAAATTGTTAATTTGTAAATAACCTTACTATTAATTTCTTAATCTTTATAGCCAAATCTTTTCAATTGGTTACTATTGCTTCTCCAATTTTTATTCACTTTTACATAAAGTTCTAAAAATATTTTTTTACCAAAGAATTTTTCTAAATCTTTTCTTGCTTCCGTTCCAACGCGTTTTAAAGCAGCGCCTTTATGGCCAATAATAATACCTTTTTGAGTTTCACGTTCAACCATAATTACAGATCGAATTTTTATAATTTTATCATCTTCAAAAAATTCTTCCGTATCAATTTCAACGGCATAAGGAATTTCTTTTTTGTAATGCATTAATATTTTTTCACGAATAGTTTCATTTACAAAAAATCGTTCGGGCTTGTCAGTCAATTGGTCTTTTGGGTAAAAGGCAGGAGATTCGGGTAATAAATTGATAATTTCATCCATTACGGTTTGAACATTGAAATTTACCAATGCCGAAATCGGTAAAATTTTTGCGTTGGGAACTTTTTCTTTCCAGTAATTAAATTTTTCTTCAACCTCTTCTTGCGTAGATTTATCAACTTTGTTAATCAACAATAACACAGGGACTTTAGAGTTTTTTATTTTTTCAAAAAATCTCTCATCCTTTAAATCTTTTTCGCCTATTTCAACCATATAAATCAAAATATCAGCGTCTTCAAAAGCCGATTTAACAAAATCCATCATCGAAGCTTGTAATTCGTATGCGGGTTTAATAATTCCTGGGGTATCCGAAAAGATAATCTGAAAGTCTTCTCCATTAACAATCCCTAAAATTCTATGGCGTGTTGTTTGTGCTTTTGACGTAATAATAGATATGCGCTCACCAACTAGAGCATTCATTAAAGTTGATTTACCAACATTTGGGTTGCCAATAATATTTACAAAACCTGCTTTATGTGACATAGATTATGATATAAAAAAATGAAATACAAAGGTAATACCATTTGTTTAGTAAATGGTAGACAAAATAATTTTATCAGAAATAAAAGATATTTAACCTAGATCCCGCTGAAAAAGCGGGATTAGTTCGACCGACTAAAAAATAAAAATGAATTTTTTAGGGTCTCACTAATAATAATTAATTCATAGCAAACCCCATAATCAAATACAAAATTGTTGTTATGACACCACCAATCAATGCATAAGGCAATTGGGTTCTTACATGATCAATATGGTCGCTCGCAGATGCCATTGATGATATTATAGATGTATCAGAAATGGGCGAACAATGATCGCCAAATATTCCGCCACCTAAAGTAGCAGCTATAACTAAAGTTAATTCTGATCCATGAATATTTGCCATTGGAATTGAAATTGCAAGCATAATTGCAAAAGTACCCCAAGATGTACCAGTTGAAAATGCAATAAATGAACTAAGTACAAAAACTATAGCGGGTAAGAATTCCGGCGAAAGCCAATCCTTAGACCAATCTGCAATAAATTGCCCAGTTCCTAATTGATTACAAGCATCGCTAATTGCAAAAGCTAGCATCATTAAAAGCGCCAAAGGCATTAATTCGCTAATTCCTTTTAAGATGAGGTCAACCATTTCTTTTGTTCTCATTATCCCTTGCGAACGATATAATATCATTGCAACAAATATAGATGCTAAAACTGAATATAATACAGATGACGAACCAGACCCGTTACCAATGGCTTGGGATAAATGATCGGAAAATGAATTGTAGTTTTCTACTTTTGACCAACCAGTATATGCCAAATTGATAGGCATCATAATTACCATAGTAGCTAAAGGTATAACCATATTATAGGCTTTGGCTTTAATCCCTTCTTTAGGTTTGTAAGAAGTAATAGTTTCTGATATCATTGGTTTCGCACCGTCACTTAAAAGCTTACCAGTTTCTCTAGTTCTTTTTTCGGCTTTAGCCATAGGGCCAATATCCTTTTTAAAAACAATAACAAGAAATACAATTAGAATAGCAATAAATGGATAAAAATTATATTTGATTGACGATATTAGCATAGAAAAAGGCTTGTCAATTCCTTGAGTGAGCAGCAAGCCCATAATAAAAGCACCCCAGGCATTAAATGGTATGAGAATGGAAGAAGGAGCAGAGCTAGAATCGGCTATATACGCCAGTTTTTCTCTAGGTATTTTTAATTTATCGAAAATAGGTCTGTATAAAGTCCCAACAGTTAATGAGCTAATACTTGTTTCAACAAAAAGTAAAATACCAGTAATCAAAGCCAATAACTGAACTACAACTCTACTAAAGCCACTTTGTTTTTTTTCAAAATACGCAATTAATACGTTCAATTTATTTACAAAACCTTCAACACCTTTTGAGTACTGTATAAATAATAAAAGTGCACCAACTAAAGCACTAAACATGATGGTTCTTGTATTTCCAGCCGATTTAAATACATTAACTAAACCTTCAATAGTTGCTAAAGTACCGTCTAAAAAATTCCATCCACTCATTATTACCCAGGCAAACCAAATACCAAAAAGCAAGGCCACATAAACTTGTTTTGTTTTTAATGCTAAAATAATTGCTATTACTGGTGGTAAGATGGATAGGAAACCGTAGTCATTCATAAGCTTAAAGATATTTTTAATTACTGGTAAATAGTAGTTGTGACGATAAATATATAAAAACTATGGAATAACAATTAGAAATAGATGTATTTTTTTGAAAGAAAGGGAAAGTAGTATCTCTAAAAATTCTAGAAAAAACTCATGCAATTTTAGATATATATAGTAAAGGTAAGGAATCTAAGAATAATTTAATTTTTCCTGAATTAAAAAATGTGGATTTTAGAAATGAGCAAGATGTTATAACCAGAATAAAAACATCTACAAGAAAATTTAATCGTCATTTAAAAAAAATAGCTATTGCATTAAATATTGAAAAAAATATGAGTATGCATATTGCACGCCATAGTTTTGGGAATATCTCAGGGGATAGAATTCCAATACAAATGCTGCAAAAACTATATAGGCATTCATCTGTTACAACAACAATCAATTATCAAGCAAACTTTATGCATAAAGAAACCGATGATGCTTTAGATAAAGTGATTAATTTTTAAGGAGAAATATTTGAGGTTCTTTATGGAATGCTTAAGTCATTAATTTATTTAAGAAGAGTAGTACCGTTTATCAACTTCGATACCTTTGTAAATCACACTATAATGTGATTATTACTGCTATTTTCTTAGTTAAAATAGAAATTACCCTAAAAACCCTACTATAATGTGATTTTAAGAGTATTATTTATTTTTTTTATCTATTTTTACATCAAAATCACACTATAGGATTATAATAATGGTAGGAAATAGCATTAAAGAACGAAGAAAAACACTTCGAGTTACCCAACTTCAATTGGCAGAACTCGCAGAAATAAGCGTTAATACACTCTATAAAATTGAGAGAGGACAGGCTAATCCAACTCTTGATACATTGACAAAGATTGCTGATGTTTTGGGTATGGAAGTGTGTTTGCAAGTAAAGAAACCACAAAAGACTGATTAATGAGACGAGCTGAAATATATTTCAAAGGTGAAAAAGCAGGTTTACTCACTCAAAAAGATGATGGTAGTTTTACATATCAATACCATGATTTATGGATGTCAAATGATCGTAAACCACCCATTAGCTTGACATTACCTAAAACTAAAAAGGAGTGTAAATCAGAATATTTATTTCCTTTTTTCTATAATATGCTTCCTGAAGGAACTAATAAACAAGTGGTGTGTAAACATATGCGAATTGATAATGACGATTACTTTGGTTTACTTCTAACCACTGCACGTTACGACACAATTGGGGCTGTTACAGTTAAAAGAATATAAATTAATATGAGTTTACCTATTATAAAGTACTGCCCAGGAACATTAGTAAGAGGGCATGACACATACAGTAGAACTTGTCTAAGAAGGATGTTTGATGGAAGAAAAGTACATCATACACTTCCGTATGAATCGCCTTCAAGTAATGCTGCAACTGATGAACTATTTGTTGAAAACCGAAAACGAATCTCGATTTCAGGTGTACAGGAAAAATTCTCAATTTTACTGGATAAAAATAAGCTTCGACTTATTGAAGAAGGAGAAAAAGGTTCATATATTCTAAAACCTATACCAAATGTTGGTAAAAACCTTGATCAAATGCCGGCAAATGAGCATCTTACTATGCAAATAGCAAGGCAGGTATTTCATATTGAAACTGCTGAAAATGCATTAATATTCTTCAAGAATGGAGATCCAGTTTATATTACTAAACGATTTGATGTAAAAGATGATGGTGGTAAATTGGCAAAAGAAGATTTTGCCTCATTGGCAGGTCGTACTCCTCAAACACACGGTGAGAATTATAAATACCTAGGCAATTATTTAGAATTATTTGAACTAATGAAAGAGCACTTACCTGCCTATAAATTGGAGGCGCCAAAGCTCTTTTCATTACTTGTTTTTAATTATCTGTTTTCTAATGGCGATGCTCATTTTAAAAACTTCTCATTAATAGAAACTCCTTTAGGAGATTTTCGATTGAGCCCGGCCTATGATTTATTAAATACCCGAATACATATAGAAGATTCTGATTTTGCATTAGATGATAAACTATTACCAAAAAGCATTGCAAAAGGGAATGTTTGGTTTCAATTCAATTTACTTGCTGACAGAGCAGAACTTAACAAAAATCAAAAAGATGAAGTTTTTAATAATCTACTTTCAAAGCCAAAAAGGATTGAGGAACTGGTTAAAGCTTCATATCTAAATGATAAAGCCAAACGTAATTACCTACAGGCATACCAAACTAGATTGAAAAGGATGAAAAAACAAAACATAGAGCAATAAATATTATTCTCTGGGTAGCTAGTGACAAATTTTAACATGAGAGTATTTATTAAAAAAAGTGATTTAAAGAATCGGCAAGAAATCCCTGCGCTCTTGGCGCAGGGTAGTTCAGGATCAAGTATAATAATTGGGGACATCAAATAATTACGCATAAATTTTAGTTAATCTAAACAAGAAGAATTCTACATCTTTTACACCTCTAAATTGCGTTCTGAACTCTTTAATTTTAGCATTGAAAGATTCAGCAGAAGCATTAGTACTTCTATTGTTGAAGTAGTTCAAAATGGTTTGATAATGCATCTGTATAGTTCTGGATATTGTATTAAATGACTTAAAACCTGATTCTTCAACTTCATTATACCATTTTGCTAATTTTACTCTTGCAATATTTTTATCCGTATTATTTTCAAATATATGACTTAGTTTTTGTGATAGATTATATGCTTTTTCTATTGATGGGTAGAGTTTGAATAGTAGCTCAGCTCTAAGAGCCTGAGAGGAAGTCCATTTAGTTTTTGATTTGAATAATAGATACCTGCTTCTGGCTAATAGTTGTCTTTTAGTGTCGCCATTACGCATTAATTCTGGTCTGAATATACTTCCTGTATTTTTTGCTTTTTGGATAGCATTATTTTCTAGCTCTATAACTTCCCATCTTAACCTAATTCGTTCTTCCTGAACAGCTTCAGTTGCTAGTTTTTGTACATGAAACCTATCGGTTACAATCTCTGCTCTAGGAAAACATTTTTTGGCAATCAGGTTCATACTACCCGCCATATCAACTGTTATCTCATTGACAATAATTCTTCTTGATATGGATAGTTTATTAATTACTTTGATTACATCATTTGCTTTAGTACCCTTAATAATTGCCACAATTGCACCTTTTCGACCTTTGGCAGATTTGTTGGTAAGAATCGTGTATAGTTCACCATTTGAAAGAGAAGTCTCATCCAAACTCAAGTACCTACCTATATTCTTTTCAAATAGCAGCCATTGTTTAGCATGAGGTTTTTGTGTCCATTGATTAAAATTACTGAGGTGGTTTTTATAATGGTACTGTAGTTTTTTACCGTCGGTTTTATAGTATGTGCCAAATTTACTGCTACTTACGGCATTGTTATCTAAGGATACCTTTTAAAAAAGACGCGAATTCTGAAGTTATTCGTGTTCCTTTAGCAACTATTTTCCAATCTCTTTTTATGATTTTACCACTTTCTACCAATGTCCATCTACGCCGTTTTATATGAAGCAATACTGGTTTGCCTCGTAGAGGAAAGTCTTCAACTGTAACCTCTGGGGTAAAACCTTTGGATTTGGCTATTTCATCTTTATACTCTAGAGGTAAAATGTTCTTCTCTTCCAAATAGAAGTGTACCTGATCTTCTACAGTTTTATGGGATATAATATCAAAATAATCAAGTAGTCCTTCTGGAAAAAAATATCTGGCTAAATCTAAATTCAATGTAAAATAGTTTAAAATTTAAGCCAGCTAATCTAATGAATTAAAATAAATGTCCCCAAGTTTTATTGTTGATCCGTAAATTGGTGGTGTATTTTGTGTAAAGGTGAAGACCAAAATGTTGTACCTATGTTGTACCTGAAATAAAAAAGTCGAGATTTAAATCTCGACTTTCCTTTGTTTACCTAGTAGCGGGAGCTGGACTCGAACCAGCGACCTTTGGGTTATGAGCCCAACGAGCTACCAGGCTGCTCTACCCCGCGATGATATTTTTTTCAAATAACTAATTTATGCTTTAATTATAGGGGCAAACGGATCT
>DAOUTI010000215.1 GCA_030626795.1 Flavobacteriaceae bacterium | reverse complement strand
GAGCAATGGCTTTTGATATAAATATTGATGCTTATAATAGCTTTGCATTTGGTATCGGTATTGCAAAATTGTTCTGATATCTTTCTTTACTAAATGTTTTAAATAAATATAGAGTAAAGTTTAAGTCTTTTGTTTTTCATGTAAATAGTGAAGCTTACAATTTTTTAAGATGTGTTTGACATCAATAAAAAGTGAACATTTAAAGGATTAGTTAAATTTAAAAGAAACCTGTATATAATAAATCAATGATTAACAGTAAACTGGTTTTGAATTTGTTGACTGATATGCTCTAACTGATGGTAAAGAGAGTGTATTTAGCTATCTTATGAGAAAAAGTAATTAATCTCTTAAAATAATATGTAAATTTAATCGTCAAGTTAATTCTTGGCGGTTTTTTTTATTTGAACTATATTTAACTTTCCTTAAAAAATATATAACATTGAAGTTATCAAATATTAAGATTAAAAATTTAGTCAAAAATTATTTCGCCAATTTAGAAGATGAAGTAATAGATATATTCTTATCCATTTCAGAATATAAAGTTGCTAATAATAAAGAAGTCATTCTAAAAAGGGGTAGAACCGATAAATGCTTAATTTTTATTTTAAAAGGAGTTGCAAGAGCCTATAGTATTAATGACAACGGACAAGAGTTAAACGATCACATAAGAGCCGAAGGAAAACTTATGGGAGATGCAAGAGTTTTTGGAGATGTTGACCAAATACTAAATGTTGAAGCCATTGGCGAAATTCATTTTCTAAAATTTAACACGCATAAATTAGAAATGCTAGGATATAAAAACCCTAAAATTATGGCTTTTTATTTAAATTTTTTAAAAGAAATAATTCTAACCCTTTCATATCGGTTAAACAGTTTTGTTACCATGACACCCAAAGAACGTTATGAAGACTTAATTAAATGGAATCCAATATTAATAGAAGCTGCTTATGATAAACATATCGCAAGTTTTTTAGGGATCACTCCTTTAACACTTCATAGAATAAAGAAAAAGCAAAAACCTATCAAATGATATTTTTTAAAGTCTTTATGTTTAATATTTTTGTAAGGAAATTTAAAAAAGATATAAATGAAAAACTTGAAAGCCACATTACTTTTAAAAGTATTGGTAATTACACTTTTTGTTGCAACATTTACAAGTTGTAACCAAGAAACAAAAAAAACAGAAGACACTAGCAGTTCAGCGTCCAAATTTAAAGGGAAAATTGCCTTAGACATTCGTGATTCTGAATCAGATTGGTCGGCTTACACCCCAAAATCAGCTCCAGAAGGAGCTCCAAATATACTTTTTATACTATATGATGATACAGGTTTAGGTGCTTGGTCTCCTTATGGTGGTGGTATTAATATGCCAACTATGGATAAGTTAGCCGCTAATGGGTTAACATATACACAATGGCACACTACTGCTTTATGTTCTCCAACTCGTTCAACAATACAAACTGGTAGAAATCACCATTTAAATGGGATGGCTGCAATTACAGAAACTGCTGATGGGTTTCCTGGAGCAAATGGTAGAATGGGACCTGAAGTAGCTCCACTTTCTATGATTTTACAAGAGAATGGCTACAGTACTTTTTGGATTGGTAAAAATCACAATGTGCCAGAACAAGATGTAGCATCTGGAGGAAGTAAAAAACAATGGCCTTTACAAATGGGATGGGATCGTTTTTACGGATTTATTGGTGGAGAAACCAATCAATGGTATCCAGATTTAATTGAAGACAATCATTTTGTAGAAAAAGAATTTGAAGAAGGGTACCACCTTTCAAAAGATTTAGCAGATCACGCTTTGGGAATGTTAAAAGATCAACAAGCTACAAATCCCTCAAAACCTTGGTATTTGTGGTACAATCCAGGAGCTAACCACGCACCTCACCACGCACCAAAAGAGTACATTGCTAAATATAAAGGTAAATTTGATGCAGGTTATGACGCCTACAGAGATTGGGTTACTGAGCGCATGATAGAAAAAGAAATCTTGCCAGAAGGAACCGTAAACACACCTATGAATCCGATGCGTGAAGATATGGCACAAGCTATTGATATGGTACGCCCATGGGATTCTTTAAATGATGATGAAAAGAAATTGTTCGCAAAAATGGCAGAAGTATATGCAGGATTCTCTGAATATACCGATGCACAAGTAGGTAGAGTTATTGACTATTTAGAAGAAAGCGGTCAATTAGAAAATACGATTGTATTATATGCTGCTGATAATGGAGCATCTGGAGAAGGTAGTCCAAATGGATCTGTAAATGAGAACAAGTTTTTTAATGGCTATCCTGATGAATTATCAGAAAATATGCAATATTTAGATGTTCTTGGTGGACCAGAAACCTATGAGCATTACCCGACAGGATGGGCATCTGCTTTTTCTGCACCTTTTAAAATGTTTAAACGTTACTCACAATATGCTGGTGGAACTAATGATCCTTTAGTTATTTCTTGGCCAAAAGGAATTAAAGCAAAAGGTGAAATTCGTAATCAATATCACCATTCGGTAGATATTGTTCCTACATTATTAGAAGCTATCGGATTGGAAATGCCAGAAGTTCATAACGGAGTTGAACAAGTACCATTATCTGGAGTTTCAATGGCTTATACCTTTGATGCAAAACCAAATGATGCTACACAAAAAGAAGTACAATATTTTGCTATGTTAGGCTCAAGAGGAATATGGAAAGATGGTTGGAAAGCAGCGGCTATTCACGCACCATTATCTGGTGCAGGTCATTTTGATGAAGATGATTGGGAATTATATCACGTTGCAGTTGACAGATCAGAGTCTAATGACCTTGCAAAAGAAAATCCAGAAAAACTAAAAGAACTAATTGATGCTTGGTTTGTTGAAGCAGAAAAAAACAATGTACTTCCGTTAGACGATAGAAGTGCTGCTGAAATTATTGGTATTGAAAGACCGTCTGCAGAACCAGCAAGAGACCGATATGTTTATTATCCGTTTGCAGCAGCTGTACCAGAAGGTAATGCTGTAAATGTAAGAGGACGTTCTTATAAAATATTGGCAAATGTTGAAGTTACAGATAAATCATCTGGTGTTGTATTTGCACATGGGTCACGTTTTGGTGGGCATACATTATTCATTAAAAATGAGAAGTTGTATTATGTTTATAATTTCTTAGGAATAAAACCAGAGCAAGTTTTTGAATCTAATATAAATCTTACTCCTGGAAATCATACTTTAGGTATGGAGTTTATAAGAGAAAAAACAGGAGATAAAGGTGAATCTGTTGGGACAACAAAACTATATATCGATGATAAGTTAGTTGCAGAAGGACCAATGAAAACACAACCTGCCAAATTCACATTGTCTGGTGACGGCTTATGCGTTGGCTATGATAGTGCAGATGCTGTAAGTGAATTGTATCCAACTCCAAGTAAATTTAGCGGAGGAACAATTGATTTTGTAGGCGTAACTGTTGAAGGCACACCTTATGTAAATTTAGAAGCTGAGGCAAAAAGAGCTTTGATGAGTCATTAATTTATTATTGAATAGAACTTATTAATAAGTTTAAAACTCCCCGTTAAGGATATCCTTAACGGGGAGTTTATTAAATAGTATAT
>DAOUTI010000162.1 GCA_030626795.1 Flavobacteriaceae bacterium | reverse complement strand
ACCTTTAATTTCGATTGCTACGCTTACTTCGTTATCTCATGCCATTTCTGTAAGTAAAGGAGCGTTTATTATTCCGCTTTTAGATGCTCGACGCATGGAAGTGTATTGTGCAATTTTTGATTCAAATCATCAACAAGTTCAAGAAACTAAAGCAAAAGTAATTGATGAAAACTCCTTTTTAGAGTTTTTAGAAAAAGGAAAAATCTACTTTTTAGGTGATGGAGCGAGTAAATGTAAAGAAATCATTACTCATAAAAATGCCATATTTTTAGAAAATTATTTTCCGTCGGCAAAAGAAATGGTAAAACTTTCTTCAAAAAAATATAATAATAAAACCTTTGAAGATATGGCGTATTTTGAGCCGTATTATTTAAAAGATTTTGTTGCGGGAAAACCTAAAAAATTATTCTAATAAAGAATCATAATATTTAAAAATTTCAATGAAGTCATTTTTATTTTTTAAATTTATTTTTTCAGATTTCATATATTTTTTCAGATTATTTTCTGTTTCAGGAAATTGTTTAAGAAATTGTTTCTTTTTACTTGATAGAAGTAATAAAACCCTTTCATCATTTCTTTTATAGTAATAAGATTTTGAATCAACAAAAGTTGCTGGTTGCTCCTTTGAATAAGAATCTTTAACAGGAACCTTATCTTTAAACTTTTTTATTTTTTTCAAATAAAGAGAACTGTTTTTACCTTTAGTTAGTAATATAAAGTATCCTTCTCTAGTTCTTTCGTTATTGTCGGAATAAATTTCATAATGATATTCTACATTGTTTATTACAGCATATATATTTAATGATTTAATTAAGTTTGTTAGTTTAGAATTGAGTAAATCTTCTTTTAATTCGATCACATCACTATATATGTTATATCTAATATAAAATGGACGAGATTTCCCTACTAATTTGTTCTCAGCGCTTCCTAACTGAAAATTGTCATTTTCATAAGGGATTCCATTTATTTTTGATAAATTAAGATTGATATTATTGCTTGTGGTGGTAGTGAAAGAGTGAATGGCACCACTTTCTTTAGAGTAAGTATTTTGAGAATAAGTTGATAAACTTATGAAAAATGTAAAAAGAAAAGAGAACACTAAATTTTTTATCATGACTTTTTTTATAAAGTTAATTAACAAATATAATAAATTTTTAAAGTGTAGGAGATAAGTACATTTAAATTAATAAGGTTTATTCGTTAATCAAATATTTTGTTGCTGGGAAACCTAAAAAAAATGTTTTAATTTAAATATGTATTGCCAATAAAGCTAAAATTGCTGGCAAAGACTGAACATAAATCAGTGATACTTTTTTTGTGGTATAAGCACCATAAACTCCAGCAATGATTACACAGCTTAAAAAGAAAACAGCCAAAGGAAACCTTAGTTCAATATCCAAAATAGCCCAAATTAAACCTGCAGCTAAAAAACCATTATACAAGCCTTGATTTGCTGCCAAAACTTTTGAATTTTCTGCATTTTCTTTTGTCAACCCAAATGTTTTTAAGCCTTTTGGCTTGGTCCAATAAAACATTTCAAGTATCATAAAGTATATGTGCTCAAAGGCAACCAATGCGATTAAAAATATTTGAAGAAATTTCATTTGTAAAATTTTAAAATTGGATGTTTATTTGTTTTAATGCTTTTTCAGCATTATTTACGGGTAACATACAAGCTCCATCAATACATACATAAATGGTAGTTTGATTTTTAGAAAATTTATATTGCAGTAAAGGTAAATGACTGTCTTTTGTGCTACCTACTATCAATTTATTTGGGATATAGTTTTGATTCAACGCTTTTAACTTTTTTATTGCTTCTTCCCCAGAAATGGCAACTTCATAAAAATCACCTACATAATTTGCGTATAAATTTAACCAATTTGAAGTGCCTGCACCATATTTAATTGCTCTATCTTTTATGTTGTTTAACATTGTTTTAGCACTATTGCTATAGTTTTTATTGTTGTAATAATGACCTAGTTTAAATAAATTATTTGCCATTATAGAATTTGAAGAAGAGATAACATTATCATCAATTTCAATTTTTCTTGTTATTAAATCTTTTTCTTTATCTGAAGTGAAAAAGAACATTTTACTTTGATCATCATAAAAATGATCATAACAATAATCGGTAAGTTGTTTTGCAGTTTGTAACCAATTTTCATCAAGTGTTGCTTCGTATAAAGTTATAAATGCATCAATAACTGTTGCGTAATCTTCTAAATAAGCTTCAATATTACTTTGGTTATTTTTATAATTTCTGTATAAACCACCATCTTCTTTTATTTGCTTATTGATGATAAAATGAGCATTTTTTAAAGCTGTTTTTAAAAAAGCATCATCATCAAAAGTAGTATACGCATTGATATATCCTTTAAGCATTAAGGCATTCCAAGAAGTTAAAGTTTTATCATCTAGTCGAGGTTTATTTTTTTTATTTCTTTCAATTAATAAAATATCTTTCCAATGGTTTATTTTTTCACTCAACTCAAATTCTGAAATATCATATTTATTGGTAAACTCCTTATCGGAAAGCTTTCTAATTAGGTGATATGTATCACTTTCCCATTTACCATAACTATTCACATTATAATAATTAGAAAACAACTCAAAATCATGATCTAAAATATTTTGTAATTCTTCTTTTGTCCAAATATAATATACACCTTCTTCTAATTCTCCTGTATTGGTTTCACTATCCGCGTCAAGCGAAGAGTAAAAGGCTCCAATATCATTATAAAGTTCACGTTCAACAAATTGAGTAGTTTCATAAACTACTTGCTTGTACAATGGGTTTTTAGTTGCTAAATAAGCATTAGCATATAAAGAAACCAATTGGGCATTATCATATAACATTTTTTCAAAATGTGGTATATGCCAATGGTCATCTACCGAATAACGAGCAAAACCACCACCAACATGATCAAAAACACCACCATATGCCATTTGTGTTAAGGTTGTATTTACATATTTTAAAACTTTAGTATTATTTGCCTGAATAGCATATCTTAATAAAAATTGGATATTGCTTGGCATAGGAAACTTAGGAGCTCCCATTCTTCCTCCATTTTTAAAATCCATAGTTGGCTGCCAATTATGAATAGCCATTTCTAATTCTTTCTTGGTAAAATTTGCTTCTGTAGTGTTTAAGTTTACAATATCTGATTGTTGAATTCCCTCTGTTAGTTTTGAGGCATATTCTTCGGCTTTTTCAGGTTCGTTTTGGTACAATTCAGCAAGTTGATTCAAGGCTTTAATCCAATTATCTTTCGGAAAATAAGTACCTCCCCATATTGGTCTTCCGTCAGGTAAAGCAATACAATTTAAAGGCCAGCCACCTCTACCGGTTAATAATTGAACAGCATTCATATATATTTGATCAACATCTGGTCGTTCTTCACGGTCAACTTTTACATTGATAAAATGTTTATTCATAATAGCCGCTACTGTTGAGTCTTCGAAACTTTCATGTTCCATAACATGACACCAATGACAAGCTGCATAACCAATAGAAATTAATAATAGTTTGTTTTCTTTTTTAGCCAATTCTAAAGTCTCTTTATTCCAGGCATGCCATTCAACAGGGTTATGGGCATGTTGTAATAAGTACGGGCTGGTTTCATTAATTAGATCGTTGGTATGCTTATGTTCTTTAGACATTTTTGTTTTTGTTTGACTCTGACAACTAAAAATAATTGTAGAAATAATTAGTAGTACTATAAGCCTATACATAATTGATTTTTTTTTCAAATATAATACAAATGTATAGAGATTAAAAAAAGCCTAGTTTTAAACTAGGCTTTTAGATTAATCTTTAACTTCAAAAGTTATTTTTACATTAACCCGAAATTGGGAAACTTGGTTGTTGTCAACAACAACACTTTGTGATTGCACAAAAGCAGATTTTATTCCTTTGATGCTTTTGCCTGCATGGTTTACCGCATTTTTTGTAGCATCTTCCCAACTTACAGTTGAGTTTGCCATAATTTCAATTACTTTTAATACTGCCATAGTTTAAGGTTTAAGATTGAATCCTTTAAGTTACGAAAAATTAATGAGAATTGAAATAAAGTTAAATGATTGGTTTAAAAATCTATTTGGAACCTGATCTCAAAAACATTAAGATTTCCTCCGCCTGTATCTTTATGGTTGATATCTGTCCAAACATAATTAAACATTATTCTAGTTGCAGGGTTTAAATACCAGTTTGTACCAAAGGTAATATCACCTTGCTCGCCGCCATTTATACTTTTGCTATTTAAATCGGTATGGGTATATCTTAATGCTAATTCCCATGCACCAGAACCCCCATTCATAAAATTATTTTTTGGATTTAATCTTCCAAACGTAGCGTAAGAGTTTTTATATTTTCTGTGTTCTCCTGTTAAAAAATAACTTACTTGTCCATAATAATTACTAAAGCTATAGGTTTCTGAAAAATTTGGTAGTTCTTGTTTTACTGAAGAGCCTAAATATTCTCCTTGTAAAGTTAAAGGTCCAGAAGTAAATGCTGTTTCGAAATTTATGATGTTAACAGTTTCAACACCTAAAATAAGACCTGTTGAAATGTATTTTTTCGCCAAATGGGATTTAGGTCTCACAGAAATTATATATTCTTCTTTATCTGGTTTTCTGTAGCTATAACTAAACCCAAAATGTAATAATTGTTTTTTTTCTTCATTGTTTATCGCTAATGTTGTAATTCTAGAAGTAATAGCAATATCTTTTGCGGCTTCTTTATCATTACCAAAGTCATCAGCATTTCTAAAAACACCCGTTTGCACAGAAAGTTTGTTATCTAAAAAGTCATTCATTAATAGAATACCGTTATTTCTTTCATTTGCTAGATCAGCAGGAATAGCTCTTTCCATAAAAGTAATGTATTTACCACTAGTTAAAGCATCAAACCTTAACGGTTCTTTTATGTGACCTACTCTAACCCTTCCAATAATTGGGATGTTTTTTACACCAATATAGGCGTCTTTTAAGCGCGAAGCACCTCCGGCAAAATCGACATCCAATTTAAATTCTACATTTTTGTATATAACGCCTGACATAAAAAATCGAACCCTTCTAAATTCAGTCCCATCATTGCTCTCTAACTCTCCAAAAGCTACGTCTAAATCATCATTTTGTGAAAAGTAGGCATGATCAAGATGAATTCTTCCTCCAAATTTTAATTTAAAATTATTGTATTTACTATCAACTTCAAAACCATTATCCCATTTTATTGTAAAAGGGTTTGGTTCTTTTTCTTGTGAAATTGTTTTGGTTGACCAAAGCCCAATTAAAGTGTAAATTAAAAGTAGTCGTAACATTATCAAATTATTAAACAAAATTTAAAATGTTGCAAATATACTTATTATATTAATTTAATATGAAATATTTTTTTTAAATGGTAACATTAAGTTAACAATTAAAACTTTAAGGTATTTTAGATTTGCATAAAAATAAAATTAAGAAAAATGGAAAATATGTATATGTTAATGTTGATTGCATTAGTAGCTTTGGCAGTTGTTGATTTAGTTGTTGGTGTTAGCAATGATGCAGTTAATTTTTTAAATTCGGCAATAGGCTCCAAAGTTGTTTCAATGCGTTCTATATTGATTGTAGCTAGTCTAGGTATTGCTATAGGTGCTATATT
>DAOUTI010000108.1 GCA_030626795.1 Flavobacteriaceae bacterium | reverse complement strand
TTAAATCCTTTTTTCAATTTCAATAATTTCTAGGTTTTTTATGTCTTTACCTTCAATTTCAAATCGAAGCATTGTTTTTGCTTTGTGAATTCCGTAATTACCAACTGCACCAGGGTTTAAATGTAGTAGATTTAACTTTTTATCAAATTGAACTTTTAGAATGTGAGAATGCCCCGATATAAATATATTAGGTGGATTTTTATTGATTTCTTCCTTAATTCGATAGTCATATCGATACGGATAACCTCCAATATGTGTTATCCAAATTTTTACATTTTCGATGGTAAAAACATGATCTAAAGGAAATTCAGACCTTATTATTTTATCGTCAATATTGCCATAAACAGCCCTTAATTTGGATACTTTTTTGATTTGATCTGTAACTTCAATACTGCCAATGTCTCCTGCGTGCCAAACTTCATCCGCTTGACGGCAATAGTTTAAAATTTTATCATCGATAAAACTATGGGTATCAGAAAGGAGTAATATTTTTTGCATTAAAAAATGTAAAGTATAATTATAGTATCTTTGTTTGGCGTAAAAATACAAGTTTTTGAGATATTTTATTGAACTTTCTTATAACGGAAAAATGTATCATGGTTGGCAAATACAACCCAATGCAAAATCTGTTCAAGAAATGTTAGAAAAGGCATTGTCACTTTTGTTAGGTGAAAAAATTGCTGTAGTTGGTTGTGGTAGAACAGATGCAGGTGTACATGCAAGTCAGTTTTTTTTGCATTTTGAGGTTTCTGAAAAGGTTGATGTAGTTCAATTGGAGTTTAAACTCAATGCTTTTTTGCCTAATGATATTGCTATTCATCAAATTTTTATAGTTAAAAATGATGCACATGCCAGATTTGATGCTGTTTTTAGAAGTTATGAGTATAGAATTAGTTTAGGAAAAAATCCTTTTTTGGTTGATGCTACCTTACAAGTTAAAAATCAGTCTTTCGATATAGAAAAGATGAACAAGGCAGCAGAAATTCTTTATGAATATGAAAATTTCAAATGTTTTTCTCGGTCAAAAACAGATGTTAAAACATATAATTGTACAATAACGAATGCTGTTTGGAGAAAAGAAGGTAATCTTTTGATTTTTTATATCACAGCCAATCGTTTTCTAAGAAATATGGTAAGAGCCATTGTAGGAACTTTATTGGAAGTTGGAACAGGAAAAATTAACTTAAATGATTTTAAAAATATTATTGAAAGTAAAGATAGGTCTCATGCCGGTGCTTCAGTAAAAGCGCAAGGCTTATTTTTGTGTAAAATTGTGTACCCAAAAGAAATAATGAAAAACCATAATGGCTAAAAAAAATAAAAACATAACTGGTAAAGTATATGATTATAAGCTTTTTACTAGGCTTATGAGTTATGCTAAGGTTTATAAATCACAATTCTATATTGCTGTGATTGCTGTTATTTTATTGGCTCTTTTTGCAGTTGTTAGACCTATTTTATTACAAAAAATAATAGATAATTATATTACCAATAAAAACGCAGAACAACTATTGGTATATGCTATTTTAATGTTGGTTGTATTGCTTTTCGAAGTGTTTTTTCAATTTTTATTTATCTATTTCGCCAATTGGTTGGGGCAAAATATTATAAAAGATATGCGTACCCAATTGTTTCAGCATTTATTGCATTTTAAAATGCAGTATTTTAATAAATCTGCGGTTGGAAAATTGGTTACTAGAGTGGTATCTGATATTGAAACCATTGCAAGTGTTTTTGGACAAGGTTTATTTATGATAATAAGTGATTTGCTAAAAATGTTGGTGGTTGCCATAGTAATGCTTTGGATGAATTGGCAACTGGCTTTAATCGTTTTTGCAATTTTACCAATACTAATTTTTGCAACAAAGGTTTTTCAAAAAGCAATGAAATCTGCATTTCAAGAAGTAAGAACAGAAGTTGCAAATCTAAATAGCTTTGTGCAAGAAAGAATTACCGGTATGCGAATTATTCAATTATTTACGCGAGAAAAAATTGAATATGATAATTTTAAAAAAATTAATAATAAACATAAAAAAGCATGGATTAAAACGGTTTGGTACAATTCCATATTTTTTCCTATTGCTGAGGTTTTACCTTCAATTGCGATTGGTTTGGTGGTTTGGTATGGAGGCTTAAATGCAGCCGTTGATGGTTCGATTACTGTTGGTGAAATTATTAGTTTTATTATGATGAACAATATGCTATTCAGACCTTTAAGGCAAATTGCCGATAAGTTTAATACCTTACAAATGGGAATGGTTGCAGCCGAAAGAGTTTTTAAAATAATTGATGCAAACGAAATAGAAATAGATTTAGGTAATAATAAAATAGCATCTTTTGAGGGGAATGTGTCTTTTAAAGATGTGCGATTTAGTTATGTGAAAAATGAAGAGGTTATTAAAGGAATTTCTTTCGATGTCAATGCTGGCGATACTGTGGCAATTGTTGGTGCAACAGGTGCTGGAAAATCAACCATTATTAATTTATTAAATCGATTTTATACAATTGATAAAGGTTTAATTAAGATTGATGGTATAGATATTTCAGAATATCATTTACATGAATTGCGTAGTCAAATTGCAGTTGTATTGCAAGATGTTTTTCTGTTTTCAGATTCTATTTTTAATAATATTACTTTAAAAGACACTTCAATTTCTTTAGAAGAAGTTCAATCTGCTGCCAAAGAAATTGGTATTCATGATTTTATAATGTCTTTACCTAATGGTTATCATTATAATGTAAAAGAAAGAGGTGTAATGTTGTCTGTTGGGCAAAGACAATTGATTGCTTTTTTAAGGGCATCGGTAAGTAAACCAAGTATTTTAATATTAGATGAAGCAACATCATCTATTGATTCTCAATCTGAAAGATTAATTCAAGAAGCAACAGAGAAAATTACAAAGAATAGAACTTCAATAATTATTGCACATCGTTTAGCCACAATTAAAAAAGCAGATATGATCATTGTAATGGAAAATGGTAAAATTGTTGAGCAAGGTACTCATAAAGAATTGTTAGAGAAAAAAGGGTATTATAGCAGGTTGTATAATATTCAGTTTATACAAAAAAAAGCTAGTTGAGTTTTTTTTGATACCAGTTTTCTTTACTTAAATTATACCTTCTATCAGTGCAGTTATCTTTTTTATTGTAGAATTCTTTATCAAAACTCATAAATTTTTCTATTATTTTGATAGAATTTTTGTTAGCGATAAAAGCATCAGCAGTTATTAATTCAAAATTTAATTTTTCAAAACCATAATCGATTAATCCTTTTGCTATTTCAGTACCATAGCCGTAATTCCAGAATTTTTCTCTTAATCGATATGCAATTTCATTATCATTTTCGTTATTGATTATCAAACCACAAAGGCCAATTAAATCCGTATTATTTTTAAGGCTTATTGCCCAAATTTTCTTTTCGGAATTTGATTTGTAAAAAGAGATCAATTCCAGTAATTTTTCATCACTTTCTTCATTGGTAAACACCTTTTGAGGAATGGGATTCATAACATTTGGATTACCCATCATGTCAAAAAAAGTCACTTTATCAAAAGCTTTTAATTGCCTAATGACTAGTCTTTCTGTTTCAAATATTACTTTATAATTCACCAAATGGAAATAATTTTTTTAGGTTAAATCTTCTTTGATAATTTCAATGAGTTCATTGATGTCTTCAAAAAGAATAAAAGCCCCATTGTTAATGTATGAAATCTGACCAGTTTCTTCAGAAACAACAATAGCAAGCGCATCAGATCCTGTAGTGATACCTAAAGCAGCCCTATGTCGTAAACCAAAATGTGGAGGTATCTCTATGGTGTTTTCAATGGGTAAAATAACTCTAGTTGCAGTAATAATATTATTATCTATAATGGTTGCACCATCGTGTAATGGACTATTTTTATAAAAAATACTTTTTAAAATAGGTTTGTTTACCTCAATATGCATTGGGTCTCCAGTTAATTTCACAAATTCTAAACTATTATTTCTTTCTAATACAATTAAAACCCCTGTTTTAATTGTTGCCATTTCATCGCAAAATGTAATAATAACATCGATATGATTATTAGGTGCAATTTCTGATTGTAAAAATTTAAAGCGTTTTAAAAACCCTTTTTTAGAAGCAATATTAGTTGAGCCAACCATCAACAAAAATTTTCTAATTTCTTGTTGAAAAACTATAATCAAGGCAATAAAACCACCTCCTAAAAATTTACCTAAAATATCACTAAGGAGCTCCATTTCAAGAGCTTGTGTTAGTTTCCAAATTAAATAAATAATGGCAATGCCAATAAAGATATTAATAGCGGCAGTACCTCTAATTAGTTTGAAAATATAAAAAAGTAAAACAGCGACTAAAACAATATCTAGAATGTCTAAAAAGCTGATATCTAAAAAATTAATAGCGTCCAATAGATTGTTAGTTTTTGTAAATGTAAGAATTATTTTAAACTATAAATATATTCGGTAGAGTCAATTTGTATATCGATTTTATTTAAAAAGGCTTTTGTTTTTAAATAGCTTTGATAAGTTGTGTTTTCATTGTATCTCAAAAATATTTTTAAACTATTTAGAGTGTCATTTAGTTTTAATTTTTTAATTTTTTGTAACAATTGAACGGCATTTATTTTTTCCTTATTGAGGATTAAATAATCGTTCTTTATTTCAAGTTCTACTGTTTTAATATTTGGGGTATTCACTAAAATATTTTGATATTCTTCACTTGTAAAAATAAAAGCAGTAGGATTAAAATTTAATACCGAAATATGATTTGATGATATATCGGCATAGCTAAAGTAATTTAAAGAGCCTTCTTTTTTATGCATGGAAGGCTTGTTTTTATTTATTTGTAATTCGGTTAATATTGGAAAAACTTTTTCCATAGTTAAACGCTTATCAATATTGAAAATCCAATTGGTATTCATAATTTTATTATTTTTATTGACAACAGCTATAGTATCTTGATTTTTAATTTCATAAAACACCCAAATACTTGAATGATTATGAATTTGAGGGATACCTTTTAAATCAATTTTAGGTAGTTGTACATTTTTGTCAGTACAGCTACTTAGAAAAAGTAAAAAAATAATTGTTAAAAGATAATAGTTTTTTTGCATGATATTTTTGAATTAATTTATTTTTTCTAAAATTTTTATAGTTTCCATAGCTTCTTTAACATCATGTACTCTTAAAATATTTGAGCCTTGTTGTAATGCAATGGTATTTGCTATTGTTGTAGCATTTAAAGCCTCTTTTGGAGTGATGGCTAATTGCTTAAATAACATAGATTTTCTTGATAAGCCAGTTAATATTGGTAAATCTAAAGTTTTAAATAAGTTCAAATTATTTAGTAACTCATAGTTTTGATCTAAGGTTTTGCTAAAGCCAAAACCTACATCTAAAATCAAATCATTAATGCCCAAAACCCTTAATTCATTTATTTTTTTTGAAAAATAAAATATAATGTCTTTTATCAAATCATTATAAGTCACATTTTGTTGCATATTTTGAGGTGTTCCTTTCATGTGCATCATAATATAAGGCACTTGTAACTTGGCAATGGTCAAAAACATTTTTGAATCTAAACTCCCAGCGGAAATGTCATTAATTAATGATGCTCCAATTGCAATGCTTTTTTTGGCGATTTCACTTCTAAATGTATCGACAGAGATAATAATTTCAGGAAACTTTTCTAGAATAATATTCAAAACAGGAATTAATCGTGAAAGTTCTTCCTCCTCACTAATATGTTTTGCGCCAGGTCTAGAAGAATAAGCTCCAACATCAATAAAAGTAGCTCCTTCAGTTAGCATTTTTTCGGTTTGTAATAAAAATGCTTTGTCAGATTTGTACTTACCTCCATCATAAAAAGAATCAGGAGTAAGATTTAAAATTCCCATTACTTTCGGACTTGTTAAATCAATTAAATGTCCTTTACAATTTATACTAGCCATTATTATTTACTTGCTACTGTATTTACAATTTTACTCATTTTTGGAGCTTTGTATTTTTCCATATTTTGGATTAGCTCTTCTATATTGTCACTCACAATAATCATATCTCGATTGTTTTGTTTTAAAAAACCTTCACTAACCATGTGGTCTAACTGCTTTAAAGTATGTGTAAAAAAATCATTTGTGTTTAAAATTCCAATAGGTTTATTTTCTATACCTAATTGCCCTAAGGTTAAGGCTTCAAAAATTTCATCAAAAGTGCCAAAACCACCTGCTAGAGCAATATAGCCATCAACCAATTTGCTAATTTTCACTTTTCTTTTTGACATTTTTTTTGTCACAATCATTTTCGTAATTTTGGCGTGAGCCACTTCTTCATGTCTTAATAAATTCGGAATTACACCAATAACTTCACCATTGTTTTTAAGAATTGTATCTGCAATAGCACCCATCATTCCAATTTTTCCGCCACCATATACCAAACCAATATTATTTTTAGCAAAGTATTCTCCTAGTTTTTTAGCATCATTTCCGTACACGGTATTAAAACCAATACTTGACCCACAAAACACAGCTACTCTATTCATAGATTAAATTTTATCATTTGTATATCTTTTGTAAAAATAAACAAACCTTTGATATTATTTCGTAAGATTTTTATAAATTCGTTTTATAAATCAAAAACACAAAAATTCAGTTTTTATAATAATTCCATGCATAAAACCAAAGAACAATACGATAAGGTAATTGATAGGTGTCGTTCACTTTTCATTAAAAAAATGTCTGATTATAGTAGTGCTTGGCGTATTTTACGTTTACCATCTTTAACCGATCAAATTTTTATTAAGGCACAAAGAATTAGACAGCTTCAAGAGAATAATGTTAGAAAAGTAGATGAAGATGAGATTTCTGAGTTTATCGGAATTATAAATTATTCGGTAATGGCTTTAATTCAAATTGAAAAGGGAGTTGCTGATCAACCAGATTTAAATGTAGAAGAAGCAACAATTTTATATGATAAACATGTTGCTGAAACCAAACAATTGATGGAAAATAAAAATCATGATTATGGTGAAGCATGGCGAGAAATGCGCGTAAGTTCATTAACTGATTTGATATTACAAAAATTACTTCGCGTAAAGCAAATTGAAAATAATCGTGGTAAAACTATAGTTTCTGAGGGTATTGATGCCAATTATCAAGACATGATTAATTATGCAATTTTTGCTTTGATTCTAATGAGTGAAGAAAACTAACACATTTTTTAAATGAATATTATAACACAAATAGCAAGATTATTAGTCTCGATAACTTTTATTTTTTCGGGTTTCGTTAAATTGATTGATCCATTGGGTTCGGCATATAAATTTGAAGAATATTTTGGTGCTGATGTATTAAATTTGGAAATTTTAAGTCCGTATGCTTTGCAATTTTCAATTGTCTTAATTTTAGCAGAAATTATGCTTGGTGTGATGTTGTTAGTTGGTTTTAAACCCAAATTGACTGTTTGGAGTTTGTTTTTTACAACACTTTTGTTTTTGTTTTTAACATGGTATTCTGCTTATTATGATAAGGTTACAGATTGTGGCTGCTTTGGTGATGCCATAACTTTGACACCTTGGGAAACTTTTTATAAAAACATTATCTTAATCGGATTGATACTCCTTTTAATAAAAAACGTTTATGATATTCAGCCGGTTTTTTCTGAGTTTTTTGTAAAAGTTGTATCTATAGTTTCACTTGTCAGTTTTATTTTTATCACTTTTTATGTGTTAAAACATTTACCAATTATTGATTTTAGAGCCTATGCTGTAGGGAAAAATATTCCGGAAGGCATGTTAATCCCAGAAGGGGCAGCAAAACCTATTTTTGAAGATACTTGGACTTATAAAGTTGACGGAGTTGATAAAGAGTTCACAACTGAAGAAAAACCTTGGAATATTAAAGGATCAACTTTTGTGGATAGAAAAACCAAAACTATTGAAAAAGGATATGAACCACCAATTCATGATTTTACCATGGAAAGAAATGGTGAAGATATTACTGAAATGCTATTAAAAAAAGAACGATTAATGCTTTTTGTAGCCTATGATTTAAGTAAGGCAGATGATAAAGGCTTGGTCAATCTTAAAGAAGTTAGTGAAAATGCTTTGCAAAATGGTTATACGGTTTATATGTTCTCGGCATCAACCGAAGAAGATTATTTAAAATGGAAAGCTAAATATAATTTTGAATTTGATTTACTTTTTTGTGATGAAACAACACTAAAAACAATTGTAAGGTCAAACCCAGGTATTGTGACTTTAAATAAAGGTGTAATTACTGGAAAATGGAGTTGGGTTGACGCAGATAAAGTAAAATATTAAAAAAATAAGTTCAAAATGAAACAAGCTCTTTTAGTATTTTTTGGTGGTGGTTTAGGTAGTGTTGCAAGGTATTTGTTAAGTTTAAAATTGAATAACTTTGAAAATGCTGTGCCGTATGGCACTCTTTTAGCCAATGTATTAGGAAGCTTATTTATAGGTATTATATTTGGATATATGGCAAAAACGGGGAACTTATCTGAAAAATATTCTTTATTGTTAGCAGTAGGATTTTGTGGTGGATTTACTACTTTTTCTACTTTTATGTTTGAAAACTATTTATTCATAAAAGACGGTAATTACTTTGGTTTTTTACCTTATTTGTTAATGACTTTTATATTAGGATTTGTTGCGCTTTTTTTAGGCTTGTATTTATCTAAATTAATTTAATGTTTGCCATAAGCTTTTACTCCAGCTTTGATTTCAATATTTAAATGGTTTGCTTTTGGAGGAATTGGACACGAGTACTTACCATTATAGGCACAGTATGGGTTGTAGGCTTTGTTAAAATCGATAATAATGGTATCTTCTTTAGTGGTTTTTAAATCAATATATCTTCCGCCAC
>DAOUTI010000073.1 GCA_030626795.1 Flavobacteriaceae bacterium | reverse complement strand
TTTAAAAAACTCTTCAATACGAGAAATTTCTTCTACACCCATGTTTTGAGTTATTTCAACTGCGTTTGTACTCCAAGGCGTAATCATTTCACGACGTGGACCAACAAAATTACCCTCTACAACATCTTCTTCTATTTGTGTTGCATTTCCAAAAAGCCAAAGTAGTTTTACTATGTTATTTTGGTCAATTTTTGATGTTGTAGAAACAGTAAATACGGTATTGTTTTTAGCAAAAAAATAAATCATGTTTAAGTGAATTTGGTGATAAATTTTAAAGCTGCAAATTTAATCAATTAACTAAGTATAATTGCTTTAATTGTTGAAAAAAATCAAGAAAAGTGTATAAGTAATTTGTGGAATAGTTTGTGTTGTTATATTTTTTTTTGATAAAAAACACAAGCTTTAAGTCTTTCATCATGAGCTAGTAAAGGATGCTCAAATGTTTTTATTTTTTGCATTCCAATTTTTTTCATGATGTGCTCAGACTTTGTATTTATGATAGAAGCAATGGAAGAAATTTTATTTATACGTAACTCATTTTTAGCAAAATATAAGCACTGTAAAGCACCTTCGGTAGCATAACCCTTATTCCATTCTTTTTTGTCAATTCGCCAGCCAATATCAATGCAAGGAGTGAAGTTACTTTTAAAAGTTTGCTCAGATAATCCAATAAAACCAATAAACTCTCCGTCAATTAATTTGTCCACTGCGAAATAACAAAAGCCTCTTTTAGCATATTGATTTTGCATTCGTTCAACAAATAAAAAGGTTTCTTTTTCGGAATAAGTTTTAGGAAAAAACTTCATAACCTCTTTATCCGAATTAATTCTAGCCATTTTTTTTATATCGGAATCTATCCAATTTCTAAAGCCTAATCTTTCTGATTTGAAGATGTATTTTTTTTGAAGCATGCTTAAACTTCTGACTTATATTTTTTCAATAGTAGTATCGCCAATAACAATTCCTTTATTAATTTTAGGGTTACCGGTATACTTTATATTTGCTTCACCGTAGGAAGTAATTTTTAAATTTTTAGAAACATTAAGGTTAATATCACTTTCACCATACAATGTTATTTTTGCAGATTGGGTTTCAGCACCTAAAGCATTAATTTCACTTTCGCCGTAGGCAGTAATTTTTTGATTACCAATATTACCTTTTTTAATTTCTAAAATACTTTCACCATAAATGATAGTACTTAATGTATTTAATTTCACCTCAGTTAATAAAACTTCAGCTTCACCATAAATTCGTAACTTGAATTTTTCAGAATTTAACAGACTTTTGCAAATAAATTTTTCTTCACCTCTTAATGAAAGCTCATTTAAGTTTTTATAATAAATTGTTGCTTTAACAATGGTGCCATTATAAATAGGGTGTTTTACTTTGTGGTCATTATTTTTTTCTGTTTCGTTTTTTGTAGTCATTTTAGCATCATCTAAGTAAATCTCTAAATTTTTACCTGATACTTCTACATTTAATTTTTCGATTGACACGCTGATATCATTAATAACAACAGATTCTTTATCGGCTTGAATAAAGTCAACTTGAATATGTGGACTAACAATAATTTTGTTAAAAGAATTTACAGAAAATGTTTTTGTTTGTGCCAAAACTTGGCCCATACTTAAAGCTAAAAAGCTTAGAAAGATAATTGTGTGGTTAATTTTTAAGTTGTTCGGTTTTTTGTTTAGAGTTTCCATATTCAAATTATCTTTTTTGATGATTATTATTTATGGAAAGATACTTTATTTTTAAATTTGTTACACTTTGTATATAAATTAACATTGTTGTCCGATAAAGATAAAAGACCGCTACCGCTGTTAGAAAAAAGAATAAAGATTTAACTGTAACTAATCCACAATCTTATTGGTAATGATTTAAAGGTTTTACATTATGTTTTTATACAAAATGCAAAAAGCAAATGTCCTATTTATAAAAGGCTTTAAACAGAACAATAGCAAAGTGTTTATTAGATTTTAATAATTTTACTCGGACACTACTGATAAATTAACTAATCTTTTCCATCAACGCCATATAAAAACCGTCAAAACCAGATGTAACAGGAGATACTTTTTTATCTTCAATCAATTTAAATTCAGGATGATTTGCTAAAAACAATTCTACTTGTTTTTCATTTTCTGAAGGTAAAATAGAGCAAGTTGCATAAACCAATTTACCTCCATTTTTAACTAAACTTGAATAGCTATCTAAAATTTCGGCTTGAGTTTCTTTAATTCGGTCAATAAATTCAGGTTGCATTTTCCATTTACTATCCGGGTTTCTTCTTAAAACCCCTAAGCCACTACATGGTGCATCTATCAAAACTCTATCGGCAGTATTTTTTAATTTTTTTATTGTTTTTGTACTATCAATCGTACGAGTTTCAATATTATGAGCGCCATCTCTTTTGGCTCTTTTTTTAAGCTCTTTTAATTTATGATCGTATATATCTAAAGCAATAATTTGACCTTTATTTTGCATTAATGATGCTAAATGTAAAGTTTTACCTCCTGCACCAGCACAAGTATCAATTACTCTTTGACCAGGTTTTACATCTAAAAATGGAGCTACCAATTGCGAAGAAGCATCTTGAACTTCAAACAAACCTTGTTTAAAAATATCAGTAATAAAAACATTTTTACGCTCGGTTAAAACTAAAGCATCTGGTTGATTTGGAATAAATTCAGTTTCAACGCCTTCTTCCGCTAATAAATTTTTAAGTTCTTGTTTGGTTGTTTTTAAAGTATTTACTCTTAATATAACTCTGGCTTGCTGGTTTAATTCGTGTAATTCTTTTTCCCATCTTACTTCTCCTATTTCTTTTACGCAAATTTCATCCATCCAATCAGGAACAGATTCTCTAATTTTTCTATCTTTTTGAATTTCGTCAAATTTACCTTTAATTCTTCTTACAGGTGTACCTGCCAATTGATGCCAGTCTTCGGGTAATTTATAACCTTTTAAAACAGCCCAAGCTGCAAAGTTTTTCCAAATATTTTCACGAGTATAATGATCTTTAGTTCCAGCTATTTCGTTGTATAAACGTTTATAGCGAACCATTTCGTAAATAGTTTCAGCTAAAAATTTTCTATCTCTAACGCCCCATCGTTTGTCAATTTTTAATGTTTTTCGAACCACTTTGTCGGCATATTCTCCTTCATTAAAAATTTTATCGATTGCATTAATTACTGCATAAACTAAGGTTCTGTGTAAGCGCATATTATAAAAATTTGAGTTTGCAAAGATAAGTCTAATTTGCGATTAAATCGATTGAAGATTTAAGATTTATTTCCGTTAGCCCATCAGATGACTACTACTTATACAGATATTAGTCATCAAATGATTAAGCGTTTTAAAACCCTTCAAAAACTCCCAAGCCAAAAAGTGCAAAATCATATTTTACAGGATCAGTAGGATCCATTTTTCTTAAGTTTGTATCCAATTCAAAAAGTGCTTTGGCATCATTTTGTTTTCGTTTAAGTAATTCTAGTTTGCGCGCAACATTACCTGAATGAACATCTAAGGGGCAAGAAAGTTGTGAAGGAGACAATGTTTTCCAAATACCAAAATCTACTCCAGTGTTATCATTTCTAACCATCCATCTTAAAAACATGTTAATTCGCTTTGCAGCGGAATTTTTTAAAGGATCAGAAATATGTTTTTGTGTTCTTGCTGGATGCTCTATTTCAAAAAATATTTTTTTAAATTCATGAATTGCAGGCTGTAATGTTTCTTTTTGAGCATGTTTTGAAAAAACAGCTTCTAAACCATTATGATTTTTATAAATATTTTGAAGTGATTTGATAAAAAATTGAAAATCAATGGAATTGAATGTTCTGTGAATAGATTCTTCAATTTTAGTTAATTGGTTTTCGTTGTGATGCATTATAAAATCATAAGGAGAATTCCCCATAAAGTTTAAAATCTTATTTGCATTATTGATAATCATTTTTCTTTTTCCCCAAGCAATGGTTGCGGTAAGAAAACCTGCAATTTCAATTTCTTCTTTTAAAGTAAATTGGTGTGGTATTTGAATGGGATCACTTTCAATAAAATTGGGTTGATTGTATTCTAAAACTTTTGCGTCTAAAAACTCTTTAAGCTCTGCTTTGTTCATGTTTTTAATTTTTATCTTCCGTGTGGATCTAAATTAGGTAAGGTCTTATTATTTTTTAAATAATCGTCAAACCATTGTTTTGTCATATGGTCTACTTCATCATTAAATTCACTTAAACCATGGTTTCCTCCTTCAAATAATACCAAACGATGCGGAACTCTATTTTTTATAAATGCTTTCGAAAGATCTAATGCCATTTCGGGTACAACACGCCAATCGGCAGTACCGTGAAGCATCAAAATAGGAGTTGTTTTTGAAATACTTTCTACTTGGTTTATTGCAGATCTTTCATTCAATGCTTTGGATTTATTTTGAGCGTAATTTGGTATGTTTTCAAAATAAACCGTTTCAAAAGTATCTTTTCGTGTTTGCATTACCATTCTCAGGTCACTAGCTCCTCCACCAACAACAGCAGCTTTAAATCTATTTGTTTTTGTAAGCGTAAGATAGGTCATCATACCGCCACGCGACCAACCGTAAATTCCCATTTTTGAGGTGTCGGTTTTTTTTAGATTATCAAATAGCGGGATTAAATTTATCACATCATTTACGTCTCTGCCACCAAATTCTTCTTTGCCTTCTCCGCCATCGTTACCTCGATATTGACTTGCGGCAACGACATAACCCCAAGAAGCAACTCTTGCTAAAATAAAAATAGCTTTTTTTGGACTTAGTTTTCCAAATTCTTTGTTACCACCACGATTGTATATAATACAAGGGTATTTATCTGTTTTATTGGGTTGTACGAGATATCCTTTTACTTTTAGTCCATCACTTGAATAGGTAATTTTTTCAATGGTTATATTTTTAAGATAATTGTACTTTTCTTTTAATTTTCCTTCTTTAAAGACAATGGAAGTGATTGTTGCATCATTTTCCCAATCATATATTTTTCGTTCAGTAATTTTTCCATTTTGAGCAAACAAATTTAAGTTGCTAAGTATAAGAATTAATAAGAGTATTTTTTTCATGTCGTTAATGCTTTTTAAGTAGTTTTTCTAAATCAATTTCTTTTCCGTTTAAAATAAGTCGTTTTTTAGATTTTAAATTCTCTAGGTTTTCAATTGGGTTTTTGTTTAAAATTAAAATATTTGCTTTAAACCCTTTTTTTATTTTTCCAAAACTAAAGCCATATGCATCATTAAAGTTAGAAGTGCTTGCTGCTAAAACTTCTCTATTTGTTAGCCCAATTTTGTGTAGAACCTCTAATTCTTGATGTAAAGAAATACCTGGCATGGAGCCCCAAACATCTGTTGCACTACCCGATAAATATTTTGCTCCGTTTTGATAATATATTTTTTCAATCATCAATTGTTGCTCTGCCAATTTTTGGTAAGCCTCTAATTCTTTTTTTGGATAATTGTGTTTGCCTGTAATTTTATCCGCTGGACGGTTAATGTTATCATTATTAATAATTTGAGCGACTTTTTCTTCCCAAGGATTCTTACTAAAAGGCATGTCTAAATAGAGTAAAGCAAAGGTTGGTTGGAGATATGTATTTGAATTCCCTATGTTTTTCGCATGATTTAATAAAGCAGTGTTTGTAGCATCTAATTCGGTCAAAAGTTGGTAATATCTCCATTTCGGACTACCAAGATCATTGCTAAAAGGTTGTGCCGCAACTTTTTTCGCTAAAGAATCTGGGGCAATATCTAATGAATAACGCGTAGTGTGAACAAAAGCATCTACGCCTATTTTCATTCCTTCTTTGTAGGAAGTAAAACCAAGTTCGCCAATAGTGCCCATGCCATATTTTTTTGCTTCGTGATTTGCAAGTTTAACTTGAGATGGATTTAAGCCATACATTATCAATAAAATTTGAGCTTTATTTTTAGCATGCTTTTTAATGGTTTGAATTACTTCAGAATTAGAAATAGGTTCTTCACCAACTTCTCTTAACATATGAATATTTGGTGATGGATTTGCATGGTGGTAAAATGTTCCTCTTCGTTCACTTTCAACACCAATAACATCCGTAATGCCCATATATAAAAAAGCATTGGCATAGTTTTGATTGTTAATTACTGTAAACCCATCAGTTAAACCGGGCGTAATAAATTTGCCTGTGGCATCGATTACATTTTTTTGTTTGTTTGAAATGGTAGAAGCATCAACAATATCAAAAATGGTATCCGCATTTATTAAAATAGCTTTGTTTTTAAGGTCATGGCTTGATTTTCCATTATTGGATAAATTTATAATTGTGCCGCCAGTTATAATTAAATCAACATTGTAATTTATAGTTTTATTCGTATTACAACCAAATAAAATGAGAATTAGAGCAGTAAAGAGTATTCTATTAAAAGCCATTGTAAAAATTTATGATTTGTAAAATATCAATTTATTATTTCATTTTTATATCTTCGTAATTCTGATAAAAGTATAAAAAATTAACTTACAAACTTCCATAGCATATTTAAAAGGTGTTGGCCCATCACGAGCTGCTTTATTAAACAAAGAGCTTGGTATTTTTACGTATGCCGATTTGGCTAATTTTTTTCCGAATAGATATATTGATAGAACCCAATTTTTTAAAATAAATAAGTTGCAACCTAACAATTCTGATGTTCAGATTATTGGGAAAATAACAACTTTTAAAACTGTAAAGCAAAAAAAAGGAAGTAGACTAGTTGCTACTTTTGTGGATGAAACGGGTACCATGGAGTTGATTTGGTTTAGAGGTGTAAAATGGATAAAAGATGCTATTAAAGCTAATTTACCCTATGTGATTTTTGGGAAAGTAAATTTTTACAACGGATTTTTTAGTATGCCTCACCCTGAAATGGAATTGGTTAGCGAGTATAAAAAGAGTTTACGTACAGTAATGCAACCAGTTTATCCTTCTACAGAAAAACTAAACAATTCTGGTTTAACCAATAGAGTGATGCAAAAGGCAATGCAAACTTTGTTTCAAGAATACCAAGGTAAATTTGAAGAAACTTTGTCTAACAATATTCTTGAAAATTTAAATTTGATAAGTAAAAGTGATGCCATGTTTAATGTGCATTTTCCTAAAACGCAAACTTTACTTACAAAGGCTCAGCAAAGATTAAAGTTTGAAGAATTATTTTTTATTCAGCTGCAGCTGATAAGAAAAAAAATTATTCGTAAAAATAAAATTAAAGGCTATGTATTTGAAAAAGTAAGTCATTATTTTAATGAGTTTTATAGTCATTATCTTCCTTTTGATTTAACCAATGCGCAAAAAAAAGTTTTAAAAGAAATTAGAAATGACGTTTGTACGGGTGCACAAATGAATAGATTATTGCAAGGTGATGTTGGTTCGGGTAAAACCATTGTTGCGGTTTTATCCATGTTAATTGCCTTAGACAATAATTTTCAGGCAACCATTATAGCACCTACCGAAATTTTGGCGATTCAGCATTATAATGCAATTGTTGAATTATTAGAAGAGATGCCTGTAGTAGTGAAATTATTAACGGGTTCATCAAAAACTTCCGAAAGGAAAGTTATTCATCAAACTTTAGAAAATGGAGAATTACACATTCTAATTGGAACACATGCAATTTTTGAAGATAAAGTAAAATTTAAAAATTTGGGATTGGTTGTTATTGATGAGCAGCATCGATTTGGCGTTGCACAGCGTGCTAAAATGTGGATGAAAAACGAATTACCACCGCATGTTTTAGTGATGACAGCTACACCAATTCCTCGTACTTTGGCAATGAGTGTTTATGGCGATTTAGATATTTCGGTTATTGATGAATTACCTCCAGGTAGAAAAGTAATTAAAACAATTCACCGTTTTGATAATAATAGATTGAGCGTTTTTAAATTTTTAAAAGATGAGATTGCAAAAAAAAGACAAGTATATGTTGTTTATCCCTTAATTAAAGAATCTGAAAAATTAGATTATAAAGACTTAATGGATGGTTATGAAAGTATTTCTAGAGAATTTCCATTACCAAAATATCGAATTAGCATTGTTCATGGTAAAATGAAACCCGCCGATAAAGATTATGAAATGCAACGCTTTGTTAATGGAGAAACACAAATTATGGTAGCAACTACGGTAATTGAAGTTGGCGTAAATGTACCCAATGCAAGTGTAATGATTATTGAAAGTGCCGAGCGTTTTGGTTTGTCACAATTACATCAATTAAGAGGTAGAGTAGGGCGTGGCGCAGATCAGAGTTATTGTATATTAATGTCGGGTGTGAAATTAAGTACCGAGGCTAAAACTCGATTACAAACTATGGTTTCAACTAATGATGGCTTTAAAATTGCCGAAGTTGATTTAAAACTTCGAGGGCCGGGAGATATGATGGGCACGCAACAAAGTGGGGTTTTAAATTTAAAAATTGCCGATATTGTTAAAGATGGTGCCATTTTGCAAAAAGCAAGAAGTATTGCTTTGGAAGTGTTAAAAGAAGATCCTAATTTGAGTAAACTCGAAAATATTAATATTCATAATACTTATATCCAAATTAGTAAGAATAAATCTCTTTGGGCAAATATTAGTTAAACTATTATTTGATTGATAAAAATATATATATTTGTGTTTCAATACATATTTAATAATCCATGCCCAAAAATATAATCCTACATTTTTTATTATTCTTTCTTTCTTTAAATGTTATAGCGCAAAACGATACTATTTCTAAAAAGGAATTAAGAAAACAAAAAAAAGAGATTAAAAAGAAAACAGTTTATAACGATTCGATTTTTTTATCAAATGATAATATTTTAGTTGGTGAAATTAAAAAAATGGATGTAAGTGTGTTAACTCTTAAAACAAAATATAGTGATTCTGATTTTAAAATTAAATGGCAAAAGATAAAGAAAATAAAAAGTGATAGATATTTTGTTATTGCATTAAATGATGGGCAACGCTTTAATAGTAGTATCAATAGTGTTGATAAAAAAGATGGAAAAGTATTCCTTGATTCGGGAGTTAATACATTTGAAGAGGATATAATTAATATAATTTATTTAGAGCCTATTGGAAGAAATTTTTTAAGTAGATTAACCATTGATGTTGATTTTGGAATCACAATAACCAAAGCTAATAATTTGAAGCAGTTAACTTCTAATATTAGTAGTACCTATTTGGCTAACAAATGGAAGGCAAGTGGATATTATAAAACGGTTTTAAGCAGACAAGATAGTATTGCAGATATTAATAGAATGGATGGAAAAATTGCAGTTGATTATTTTTTAAAAAATGAATGGTTTGCTCAACTAAGTGGTATTTATTTATCAAATGATGATCAAAAACTAAAATTAAGATCAACCTATAAAGCAGGTGTAGGGTATTATTTTATTCATAATAATAGAATGGTTCTAGGAGCAAGTGGAGGTCTTGCAATGACAAACGAAAACTATATTGATGATACTCCAGCTAAAAAAAGTAGTGAACTTTATTTAGGTGTTGGTTTTAATAAATATGATATTGGAGATTTAAGTTTATTGACTTCAGCAATTCTTTATCCTAGTATTACAGAAAGTGGAAGATATAGAACCGATATCAATTTTGATATGAAATATGATTTACCTTTTGATTTGTATATCAAAATGAGTTTGACTTATAATTATGATAACCAACCCATTGCAGGGGCTGCAAAAGAAGACTATGTATTTACAACTTCTTTTGGTTGGGAGTTTAATTGATGGTTATTGTTTAATTTCCGTTAGTAGCTTATCTGTTTTTAAATTGGTAATCATTTTGTCTTTAACTCCTAAATACCTTCTCGAACCAAGGTATCTATTGGTGTTAAATTTGTCATAATAATTTGATTGAGGATTTATAGAATTTAATCTTACCCGACTTGCTTCATGGATAAATTCTCCTTTATCATTACCTAACCATATACCAACATGTGTAGTTCTTTGCTTGGTACTATCTGTAGCTTTTTTTCCAAAAAACATCAAATCCCCTTTTTGAAGGTTTTCAAATTTTAAGTCGGGATCAACATCTAATCCAGCGTTTATTTGTTGTGAAGCGTCACGAGGTATAATAAATCCGTTCATTAAATAAATCGTTTTTGTAAAACCGCTACAGTCCATTCCTTTGGTAGAAGTACCACCCCACAAATACGGAGTGCCTAAAAAATCACGAGCATAGGTTTCAATTAAATCCCCATTTGGTTTAACATTGGTAATCCAATTACTGTACAATTCACTTTCTGATTTTTTGATATAACCTATTCTTTTATCAGGATATTCTACTTGGTAGAAGTTTTTATCTTCATCTAAAAGTTTTAATTGGGCACCCAAAACAATGTCAGTTAGCCGTAGTGATTTGGTATTGTTTTCTTGGTAAGTATAACCCGCAGTATTTGTATAAATAATTTTAGGGGCATTAGTCCAATTTAAATATTCGTTAGATGTCATTAAGGTAACACCACCATGATCAACCCACGAAATATATGCATCTGGTGTTTGCACTAAATAAAAACTACCAGCTATTTTTAAAACTTTTAAACCAGTACCTAAAAGGGCTTGGGTTGCTAATTCTGCTGAATGTTTTCCTTTTGATCGTATGTTTGCAACGGAGTTATTTACAACAGCATATTTTGTTTCTCCAACACTTACATCTGGTAAAATATTTACACTATCAATAAATTTTATGCCGTTAGCAGAAAGTTTTTGTTTTAATGCATCTACTGCTTTTGGTTGATCGGATTCTCCTTTTAAAACAATTTCATTTTGGTTGGTATTTAGGGTAACGTTGTAAATAGCAACTCTTTTATCTGGTGCATACGTTTTTTTTATACTGTCATTAATATTTTGATATTTAGTAAGATCTTTTGTTTGAGTTGTTGTGCAAGAAAAAAATATAATAGAAACTACAATTAGTGATAATATTTTAAATAAGACTTTCATAGGTGTAAATTTAAACTGTTAGCGAAACTACAAAATAATAAATTCTTATTGCTTGTTTATGCATGTATTTTGATTGCTGTTACTAAGATTTATTCCCACCAGTGGGTTAATACCCCGACGTTTGCCCCGAGGTTGTTTATTCATTCTTTATTGAATATTTACTATGCAATTATTTCCTTAGAAATAAATTCCGTTTGAAGTGAACTAGTGTAGTAGGTTTTGTTAATTCCTTCCACTTTAACTTTCATTTTATAAAGTCTCGAAGAAAACATTCTTTTATATGAAATAATAGTTATTTTTTCATATTTCTTATTATCTAAGCGGAGTATTTTTAGAATATAAAAATCATTATTTGTATCGATAAATATTGCTCTGTAAAATGTGTTTTTTAAATATATAAATATTGAATATATCAATAAGATAATTATTCCAACACCAAAGAGCGTGTATCCCATTTGATTAAATTTAAAAATCAAACCCAATAAAAAAATGAATAGAACTATCAAATCAAAGATTAAATTGAACTTCATTCTAGCATAAGATGAAATTGGTTTCATACGATATTATTCGATTCCTACTATTGGGTTCAGAGCCTTGCCTTGAGGCTTATTACCTTTTCTTTAACTGACTCATAATATACTCAAAGTAAACAGCTTTTCGGTTTTTTGACTTGTCCTTTTTCCTTTTATCTTCGTTGAAATTTTAAACCGTAAC
>DAOUTI010000001.1 GCA_030626795.1 Flavobacteriaceae bacterium | reverse complement strand
ATCAACACCGCCTCCAGATGACCCTGAAGTATTACTAATTTGTAAACCCGCAACACGTCCTTGTAATGCACTGATTGCACTTGTTTGACCTGCCAAATTTAAATCTTCAGTTTTAACTTGAGTAACAGAATAACCTAACTCTCTAGTTTCTTTTTTAATACCAAAGGCTGTAACCACAACCTCGTCAAGTTCATTTGCATCTTCTTCAAGAGTTACATTTAATGTAGAACCTGCTACTGTAACTTCTTGATTAGTAAAACCGATAAATGAAAAAATTAAAACGTCGCCTTGTGAGGCTTCAATTTCGTAATTTCCATCAAAATCGGATGCTGTTCCTTCGATAGTTCCTTTAACTTGTATATTTACTCCTGGTAATGCTGCTCCAGAATCATCTGAAACTGCACCTTTAATTGTTCCTGTTTGTGCGAACAACATTTGGCTTGCAGAAATAAATAATACCAGTAAAGAGAACATGTACTTTTTTCTCATAATCTGATTAATTTTGCGTTAATAAATGTTAATTTTGGGTTAATAATCTAGCTAATATAATATTTATTTGTTAAAAATTGCACAAATACGCAAATAAACGTGCAAATTTTAACATGAAATACCTTTATATAGCTAGGTGTTATTAATCAAGATGTTATTTTATCTTTTTCGTTGCGCTTTTTTATTCTATTTTTATTGATAATAAATATATGTTAACTTTTGATAAAAAAACATACCATAAAAGGTACAACTATTAAAAATGCGCTGGAAAAATAAACATAAGCCTAATGAAAATACAATTGCTAAACTTGCATTAGCGTTAAACGTTGATAAAACAATAGCAAAACTATTAGTACAACGCCATATTGAAACTTTTGAGCAAGCCAAATATTTTTTTAGACCATCACTAAATGATTTACATGATCCCTATTTAATGAAAGATATGGGTATTGCAATTCAACGCATTGAAAAAGCAATTAAAGAAAATGAAAATATATTAATTTATGGAGACTATGATGTTGATGGCACCACAGCGGTTTCTTTAGTATCGTCTTATTTATTAAGTTTTTACCCAAATATAGCCACTTATATTCCTGATCGATATGATGAAGGTTATGGTATTTCCTTTAAAGGAATTGATTTTGCTAGGGATAATGAATTCTCTTTAATTATTGCATTAGATTGCGGTATTAAAGCAATTGACAAAGTAAAATACGCGAAAACCAAAAATGTCGATTTTATTATTTGTGATCATCATCGTCCTGGAGAAGAACTTCCTGAAGCTATTGCAGTTTTAGATCCAAAACGTGAGGATTGTACTTATCCTTATGATGAACTTTGTGGATGTGGTGTTGGCTTTAAATTGATTCAGGCTCTAGCCGAAAAAAGAAATCAAAATTTTAATGAACTTATCCCGTATTTAGACTTGGTGGCAACAGCAATTGCCGCCGATATTGTTCCAATAACGGGTGAAAATCGAATTTTAGCATATTATGGTATTCAGGTTATTAATACAAACCCTCGACCTGGAATTAAAGCCATTATTCAGAATATAAAAAAAGACATCTTAAATATTACAGATGTGGTTTTTGTAATTGCCCCCAGAATTAATGCTGCCGGAAGAATGAAACATGGTTTACATGCTGTAAATCTTTTATCAGAAACCAATTTTGAAAAAGCAAAAAAAATAGCAGCAGAAATTGAAATATATAATACTGATCGAAAAGAATTAGATAAGCAAATAACAGAAGAGGCTCTAGACCAAATTAAAAAAAATGATGAAAAAAATAATTTCACAACCGTTGTTTATCAAGATAATTGGCACAAAGGAGTTATTGGTATTGTAGCTTCCAGATTAATTGAAACTTATTATCGCCCAACTTTGGTGTTTACAAAAAGTGGCGAAAAGTTAGCAGCTTCTGCTAGGTCAGTTAAAGGCTTTGATGTTTATAATGCCCTGCAAGGATGTAGTGAATTTATTGAACAATTTGGCGGGCATAAATATGCTGCTGGCTTAACTCTAGACCCCAAAAATTATGACAATTTTAAAAACAAGTTTGAAAATGTAGTAAAAAATAGCATCCCAAAAGAATTGCTTACTCCAGAAATTACTATTGATTCTACAATATATTTATCGGATATTACTCCAAAGTTTAACCGAATTATCAAACAATTCGGTCCTTTTGGCCCTCAAAATATGAAGCCAACTTTTTTAGCAACAGGTTTAAGAGATAATGGTTATGGTAAAAAAGTAGGTGCTGATGGCGAACATCTTAAATTGAGCATTATTTCTGGAATTGATCAAAAAACTTATAATGCTATCGGATTTGGATTAGGTAATAAATTTGAAATCGTCAGTAATGGAAATGCTTTTCAAGCAGTTTTTACTATAGAAGAAAATCATTGGAACGGAATCACTTCATTACAATTAAATTTAAAGGATATTAAGTCTGATGATTAATGATAAAATGTGTAAATGATACAATCTAATAATAAAATAATGACAGAGAAAGAAGTGTTTATTGAAAAAATGAAAGTGCGGACCAAGAAATTTGCTGTAGATATAATTCTTTTTTGTAATTCATTGAAAACAAGTAAAGCCTCATCAGTTATTACATATCAACTTGTTAAATCAGCAACATCAACAGGAGCTAATTATCGAGCAGCATGTCAAGCAAGGTCAAAAAATGAATTCTTTAGTAAAGTATGTATTGTAGTAGAAGAAATTGATGAATCTGAATATTGGCTAGAAGTAATTAAAGATGTAAACTTATCAAATGAAACTGTGGAATTACAAAGGCTTCTTGATGAATCCATTGAAATAACCAAAATAATGTCAAAAGCAAAATATTCAACCTATACCAATAAATAAAAAAATATTTTTAAATTATACCATTTACACATTGTAACATTATAAAGTCTGTTTTAATTTCTTAATTGTCTCTGTAGGATTTTCACTTTTAAAAATAAAACTACCGGCAACCAGGGCATTGGCACCTGCTGAAATTAATTTTTTAATATTTTTATCATTTACACCACCATCTATTTCAATTATAGCTTTTGAACCTGTTTTTTCAATGAGTTCTTTTAATTGCTTTATTTTTTTATAGGTGTTTTCAATAAAACTTTGTCCGCCAAAACCAGGGTTAACACTCATAATTAAAACCAAATCTAAATCTTGGATTACATCTTCTAAAACAGCAACTGGTGTATGTGGGTTTAACGAAACCCCAGCTTGCATTCCTTCTGCTTTTATTGCTTGAATCGTTCTGTGTAAATGTTTACATGCTTCATAATGTACGGTTAGGATATCGGCTCCAGCTTTTTTAAAATCAGCAATAAATCTATCTGGATCTACAATCATTAAATGTACATCCATAGTTTTTTTTACATGTTTTTTTATTGCAGAAATAACTGGCATTCCGAAGGAAATATTGGGTACAAAAACACCATCCATCACATCAATATGAAACCAATCGGCTTCACTTTGATTTACCATTTCAATTTCTTTTTGCAAATTAGCAAAATCGGCTGCTAAGATTGATGGAGCAATAATGTGTGACATATATTTTTTTTTGCAAAAATAAAACAATTAAATGATTTAAAAATAGAAAGATTAAAAACAACTCTGTTGTGAAACAAAAAAGCTCATGAAAATTCATGAGCTTTTATTTTGTCTAATCTTTAACGTATTAACCTAAGTAGGTTCTTAATATTTTACTTCTAGAAGTGTGTTTTAATCTACGAATAGCTTTTTCTTTAATTTGACGAACACGCTCACGAGTTAAATCAAATGTTTCTCCAATTTCTTCTAAAGTCATTGGGTGCGCATCACTTAAACCAAAATATAATTTAACAACATCTGCTTCTCTAGGTGTTAAAGTTTCTAAAGCTCTTAAAATTTCAACTTTTAAAGATTCGTGCAATAAAGCTCTATCTGGATTTGGAGATTCTCCTGAATTTAATACATCATATAAATTTGAATCTTCACCTTCAATTAATGGGGCATCCATAGATACGTGACGACCTGAGTTTTTCATAGACTCTTTTACATCACTCACGGTCATATCTAATTCTTTTGCTATTTCTTCAGCAGAAGGAGGTCTCTCATTTTCTTGCTCTAATCTTGCAAATGTTTTGTTGATCTTATTGATTGATCCAATTTTATTTAAAGGTAATCTTACAATTCTAGACTGTTCAGCTAAAGCTTGTAAAATAGATTGGCGAATCCACCATACGGCATAAGAAATAAATTTAAACCCACGAGTTTCATCAAATCTTTTTGCTGCTTTAATCAAACCTAAGTTACCTTCATTAATTAAATCTGGTAAAGTTAAGCCTTGATTTTGGTATTGTTTTGCTACAGATACAACAAAACGTAAATTTGCTTTTGTTAATTTCTCTAAAGCTATTTGGTCACCCGCCTTAATACGTTGTGCCAATTCAACTTCCATATCAGCAGTAATTAAATCTACTTTACCTATTTCTTGTAAATATTTATCTAATGAAGCAGTTTCGCGATTCGTAACTTGCTTGGTGATTTTTAGTTGTCTCATTAAAAATACGGGATTTTATTTATTAAGTTTTGTTGTGTATTATCTTATACGTATTAATATCTAAAAATGTTACAAAAAAATAAAAAAAAGCCTCAATTTTTAAATTGAGGCTTTTAAATAAAGAGCTTTTTAATCTCTATTTCGATTATCTCTACCACGATTATCTCTACCGCGGTTGTTGTCTCTACTTCTGCTATCAGTACGTGGAGGTCTTTCTACAAAACCTTCTGGTTTTTCTAATAAAGCTTTACGCGATACTTTTTCTTTGCGCGTTCTTGGATCAACACCAAAATATTTTACATCTAAAATATCTCCCATCTTTACAACGTCACTTACGTCATTAGTTCTTTCCCAAGCCAATTCACTTACGTGGAGTAAAACTTCGTTGCCTGGCGCTTCTACATATTCAACAACAGCACCAAAGTCTAACATTTTAATAACTTTAACTTCGTAAACACTTCCTTTTTCTGGTTTGAATAATAAGGAATCGATTTTTGCCATAACAGCATCAATACCTTCTCTTCCTACACCTAAAATTTCAACAATACCTTCTTCAGTTACTGGATCTTCATTAATAACGATAGTAGTCTCAGTTTCCTTTTGCATTTCTTGAATCACTTTTCCACCAGGTCCAATTAAGGCACCGATAAATTCATTAGGAACGCGTCTTGTTACCATTGTAGGAGCATGATCTTTAACATCTGTATTTGGTGTAGCAATAGTATCAGTTAATTTCTCTAAGATATGTAAACGACCCTCGCGAGCTTGATTTAGTGCATTCACTAAAATCTCGTAGGACAATCCTTTTACTTTAATATCCATTTGGCAAGCTGTGATACCGTCTGCAGTACCTGTAACTTTAAAATCCATATCACCTAAGTGATCTTCATCACCTAAAATATCAGATAATACAGCATACTTTCCAGATTCTGCATTAGAAATTAATCCCATTGCAATACCAGAAACTGGTTTTATCATTTGCACACCAGCATCCATCAATGCCATGGTACCAGAACAAACTGTTGCCATAGAAGACGAACCGTTAGATTCTAATACTTCAGATACAACTCTTACCGTATAAGGACAGTCAGCAGGAATCATTCCTTTTAATGCACGTTGTGCTAAGTTACCATGTCCAACTTCTCTACGAGATGTTCCACGAATTGGTCTTGCCTCACCTGTACAAAAAGGAGGGAAGTTATAATGTAAATAGAAATTCTCTTCACCTTCAAAAGAAGGCATATCAATTTTGTTTGCATCTCTAGAGGTTCCTAAAGTTACGGTAGCTAACGCTTGAGTTTCACCACGAGTAAAAATTGCAGATCCATGTGTAGAAGGTAAGTAATCAACTTCACACCAGATTGGTCTGATTTCGTCAGTCTTACGACCATCTAAACGTAAACCTTCATTTAAGGTTAAATCTCTAATCGCAGCTTTTTCAGCCTTGCGATAATAATCAGAAACTAAACCACCGTAATCTGCTAATTCTTCTTCAGAAAACGTTGCTTTAATATCTTCTTTAATTTGTTGAAAAGCAGCACTTCTTTCATGTTTAGCAGATCCAGCTTTTGCAATAGCATATACTTTATCATAAGCCATATCATGAACTTTCTTGGCTAAATCTTCTTCTTCTCTTTCTCCTTCATATTCACGAACTTCTTTTTTTCCAAATGCTTCAGCTAATTTTACTTGAGCAGCACATTGTACTTTAATTGCTTCATGGCCAAATTTAATTGCCTCTATCATTTCTTCTTCAGAAATCTCGTCTAATTCACCTTCTACCATCATTACTGAATCGGCAGAAGCGCCAATCATCATTTCTAAATCAGACTCTTCTAATTGTGCTCTTGATGGGTTGATAACAAACTCCCCGTTTACACGACCAACACGAACTTCAGAGATAGCACATTCAAATGGGAAATCTGATAATTGAATTGCCGCAGATGCAGCTAGACCCGCCATTGCATCTGGCATAACGTCATCGTCATGAGACATTAATTGAATCATCACTTGTGTTTCTGCGGTATAATCTTTTGGGAATAATGGACGTAATACACGATCCACTAGACGCATGGTTAATACTTCGCCATCACTTGGTCTTGCTTCTCTTTTAAAGAAACCACCTGGATAACGACCAGCAGCAGCAAATTTTTCTCTGTAATCTACCGTTAACGGTAAAAAGCCAAGGTCTTTTTGTTCGTAATTGGAAACTACTGTACATAATAACATACATTTTCCTGATTGCACTACAACACTCCCGTGAGCTTGTTTTGCTAATTTTCCGGTTTCGATGGAGATTTCTCTTCCATCACCGAGGTCTATAACCTCTTTAAATACTTTTGGAATCATAATTTTTTTTTTGCATTTACTATTTATAAGTAAATTTATTAATTCATGGTTAAACAAGTAGTTGTGTTGTTTACTCTAATTCTCAAGAGTATGGTTTGCCAATGAATTACTTTAGTTTCTCAATTTTTAAATAATTTAATCTGAAATCTTGAGATTTTTTTACAAATTTAATCAAATTTTAATATGAATCTGACCAAACTTATTTTAAATTAAAAAAAAAGAGAGGCATAAAGCCTCTCTAAAATCTATTTTCTTAAACCTAATTCTTTAACTATCGCACGATATCTTGTAATATCTGTCTTAATTAAATAGTTTAATAGGTCACGACGTTTTCCTACTAATTTCACTAACGAACGTTGTGTGTTGAAATCTTTACGATTGCTTCTTAAATGCTCTGTTAAGTGGTTAATTCGGAAAGTGAACAATGCTATTTGTCCTTCAGAAGTACCTGTGTCTGTTACAGATTTTCCATGTTTTTTGAAAATCTCACTCTTTTTTTCAGCTGTTAAATACATGCTAACATTAAATTTTAATTAATAATTTTTATGTACTAATATTTTAGTATTAGGCGGCAAAGATACTATTATTATTTTGATTGGCAAGAACTTATAAAGTCTTGTTTTTCTAACTGATTTTGATGCTATTTTAAACCTTTTTAAATTACAGAAGTCCAAAACTTATATGCAATTTGAAAAGGCATGCAACAAAGACAAGTTTGTTATGACAATTAATTATTAATCTGAAATATAATCAAAATGAAAAAAAGTAAAAAAATTTTATTTTTAACTAGTCTGGTGTTCTTTATTTTTACGAGTGTTCTGCTAACTAGTTGTGAACAGGAAAGTTCATCTATTGATGACGAAACACTAGGTATTGATTTAGCAAATGTAATTACGCAAACTGAAGTTGATGATATTAGTGAAGGAATAGATGATATAATAGACAATACATCATTCGATTTCACTAGTAATGTAGTTGAAAAAGGTTCGGATACAAAAACAAATGATGAACAGGCTTTTTTACCTGACTGTGTTACAATTACCAAAGTAATTACTAGTAATAGCAAAAAAGTAACACTTGATTATGGTGCTGGTTGCACCACAAAAAATGAAAATTACTTAAGCGGTAAAATTATCATAGAAATGAAATATAACACAGAAGAAAAATCTATCTATATTGATTATTCTTTTGATAACTTTTATTTTAACAGCAAAAAAGTAGAAGGGGAAGTTCATAAATATAAAATTAGAATAAATGAAAATGGAAATCCAGAAGCGACTATAAACCGAGATATAAAAATTACTTGGGAAGACGACTCCTTTGTAGCTATTATAGGAGAGCGAAAAAGAGAATGGGTTGAAGGTTTTGGAAGTGGCCTTTGGGGAGATAATGTATTTTTAATTACTGGCTCATGGGCGCTTACCCAAAAAGATGGTGCAACTAGTATAGCAACTGTAATTGAGCCCCTTAAAAGAAAAATGGTTTGTACATTTTTGGTTAGTGGAATTGTTGAAATTCAAAAAAATGATAGAAAAATAGTTTTAGATTATGGTGACGGAACCTGTGATGATTTGGCAATAGCAACTATTAATGGTGTAGATCGTGAAATTCATTTAAAAAAGAAAAGAAGATAATAATCGTTTTTAAATTGATTAAAAAAAGTGCCACCTAATTTTAAACAGGTGGCACTTTTAATTTTTATGATTGTATCGGAATTAACTTCGAATAGGAATATTTTGAATCAAATCAATATATAAATTTACTTGTTCTTTTAAATTTTTACGTTCAACTATTTTATCTAAAAAACCATGTTCTAATAAAAATTCAGAACGTTGAAACCCTTCTGGCAATTCTTTTCCTGTTGTATCTTTTACAACTCTAGGTCCAGCAAAAGCAATTAAAGCATTTGGTTCGGCAATATTAATATCGCCTAACATGGCAAACGAAGCCGTTGTTCCTCCTGTGGTAGGGTCGGTACATAAAGATATATATGGTATTTTTGCCTCTGCTAATTGTGCTAATCTTGCAGAAGTTTTTACCAATTGCATTAATGATAAAGATGCTTCCTGCATACGTGCACCACCAGATTTTGAAATCATTAAAAATGGTATTTTCTTTTTGATTGAATAATCAATTGCCCTTGCGATTTTTTCTCCAACAACACTTCCCATAGAACCGCCAATAAAACTAAAATCCATAGCAGCTATTACCAAATCTTTTCCAAATGATTTTCCCACCGCAGTACGAACAGCATCTTTTAAATTAGTTTTTTTATAGGCGTCTTTTAATCTGTCCGTATATTTCTTTGTGTCTGTGAAATTTAAAGGATCTTTAGAAGTAAGTTTAGCATTTAATTCTTTAAATTGATTATCATCAAATAAAATTTCAAAATACTCAGCACTTCCAATTCTCACATGGTAACCATCTTCTGGGCTCACATATAAATGTGCTTTTAAATCATCTGAATCTATTATTTTACCACTAGGTGTTTTATACCACAGCCCTTTAGGGACATCTTTTTTCTCTTCGGTAGGGGTTTGAATCCCTTTATTTTTTCTTTTAAACCAAGAACTCATATTATCATCATTTATAATGTCATTTTCAAAAGTTGACATGTTTTAAACATTAAAATAGTTGCGCAAGTTATAAAAAATATGGAGAATCAGTCAAAAACTAATTCTCCATTTAATAATTAAAGTGTATTGATGTTGTTTAAATCTTCAAAAGCTTGTTTTAATCTCGCTTTAAAGGTATTTTCTCCTTCTCTAACCCATTTTCTTGGATCGTAATATTTTTTATTTGGAGAATCATCCCCGTCAGGGTTACCGATTTGACCTTGTAAATAATCTGTTTTATCAGCCATATAATCTCTAATACCTGCCATATAAGCGTATTGTAAATCGGTATCAATATTCATTTTAATCGTACCATAACCTATCGCTTCTCTAATTTCTTCCAAAGAAGATCCTGATCCGCCATGGAAAACAAAATTAACAGGGTTCTTTTCTGTATTGTATTTCTCTTCAATATATTTTTGGGAATTGTCTAAAATTTTTGGTGTCAATTTAACATTCCCTGGCTTGTAAACTCCGTGAACATTTCCAAAAGAAGCAGCAATAGTAAATCTATCACTGACTTTTAATAATTCTTCATAAGCATAAGCAACTTCTTCCGGTTGTGTGTATAGTTTTGACACATCAACATCCGAGTTATCAACTCCATCTTCTTCACCACCAGTAATTCCCAATTCAATTTCAAGTGTCATACCCATTTTGCTCATACGCTCCAAGTATTTTTTTGAAATTTCAATATTATCTTCTAATGATTCTTCGGATAAATCAATCATATGAGAGCTAAATAACGGAACTCCATTTTGTTTATAAAATTCCTCACCAGCATCCAACAATCCATCAATCCATGGTAATAATTTCTTGGCACAATGATCTGTATGTAAAATTACAGGAATGTCATACGCTTTTGCCATTACATGAACATGTTTTGCTCCTGCAATAGCTCCTGCAATAGCAGCTTTTTCATTTTCATTACTCAAACCTTTACCTGCATTAAATTGAGCTCCACCGTTAGAAAATTGAATAATAACAGGTGCATTTAATTCTTTTGCTGTTTCTAAAACAGCATTAATTGTACTTGAGCTAATAACATTAGCAGCTGGTAAAGCAAAGCTTTTTTCTTTAGCTAATTTGAAGATTTCTTGAACATTATCTCCAGTTGCTACTCCAGATTTGATTTTTTGTGACATTTTGTTTCTTTATTTTGAATATAATTGATTTGCGAAAATACGTAAATATTACGGACTAGAAAGGATAATTGATACCTATATTATATACTGCATTACCGAAATTATAATTAACAAACCACTTCTTATTTGAGATTAAATATGGTTCGTAGGTTTTAAAACCTGTATCAAATCGGAAAACTAAAAATCCGAAATCATACCTTATTCCAATACCAGAACCTACGGCTGTATTTTTTAAAGAACTAAAACTAGTTAATTTACCTTCTTCAGAATATAAATTTGAATCTGTTATATCCCAAACGTTACCTGCATCAACAAATAAAGCACTATATATTTTATTTGTTAATTTGAATCTATATTCTAAATTACTTACCAGTTTAAAAGTAGCAACATTAAATTCTAAGGTATTTAATTCTGCTCCAGGCCCCAAATCAAACGTACGCCAAGCTCTAATTTCATTACTACCTCCTGCGCTATAACTTCTACTAAATGGAATACTAGTTGAGTTGCCATACGGAAATGCTGCACCAACAAAGGTTCTAAAAATTAGGATATTATCTTTTCTTAGTTCCCAATATTTTTTATATTCAAATTCTGTTTTAAAAAATTGCGCTATCGGTAAGCCAAACATTAATTTTTGCCCATCTTTATTTTTATTTGATGCTATTGCTGTTGATATTAAACCAGACGAAACAAATCGAGCTGTAAAATATGAAAAATTATTATCGTTTATGTTTTTTCTCGAATTATAAACAAAAGAGTATGAAAAAACGGGAACCATAACATCTTCAGTTAAAATATCTTGTCGTTCACTAACGTCAGAAGCCGTATCATAATCTTCGGGGTACATTTCTTGATTATCACTATTGTTTAAAAAATCGTTCATTTCCTTATTAATATCATCGTAATTTTCAACCGTATTTTCAGGTAATTGATTTCCAGTAACATTTAATGATACATCATTTAATTTTTGATATTCAGAATCATATATTTTAAAATAATTATCCGTGTTTTGGTTTTTGATATATTGTATATTAATCAAATCAAATCTATGTCCGGTTGCTTTTGAACTTTTCCAAGTATAACCCATACCTCCCGTAATGGTTCGCCTATCTAAACCAATATTTTTTTGAAAACTAACGCTTGCATCAATATTGGTGTGAGGAACCATGTGTTTTGGTATAATTTTACTAGTATTTATAGGGAAAAGTATTCGAGGGAATTTAATAGATGCGCTCGAAAGTAACTCCCATGCATTGAAAAAACTTGAACTATTGGATGCATCATTAGATACATTTAAAAATGATCCTTGAAAGGTTAACTCCAGAATTTCAGATCCTTTAAAAATATTTCTTCCTAAAAACGAAGATTTTCCTAAAATACCAAAAGGTTTAATATTTGATGTCGTTGCATCTAAATCAAAAGTTAATGCATATTTTTCTAAAGGGGTTAAATATATATCGGCTGTTAATGACTCGTCACTATTTTCTGTATAATTGATATTAACTGACGAAGAAAATGTTTTTAATTTTCTTAAATAATTTCGTGTTAAACTTCTTTCGGCATCTTTAAAGTAATGATTTGGTGTAATAAAAAGAGAATTAACCAAGTGTTTTGGTTTGTATCGCATTTTTCCATAACTATAAAAATTATAGCCATTATATTTAATAGAATCTCTAATCTTTCCCCCTCTATTTTTAATTGTAAAATCGGTATAAATATTAACCTCGGTAACTTTTTGAACTTTATATGGAACTTTGTAAACACTATCATTAACCCTTACAATTCTATTGGGTATTTTAAGTAATACATCTTTTTCATAAACCCCTTTAATTGAGTCTGTCCAAAAACCCATACTGTTTTTCTTAAAATGATATATTCCTGAATTTCTAAAAAGTGAAACCAATCTATTTTCTTCTTGTTCAAAATCGTCAAAAACAAATGCATTTCCTTTTTTTAGAATTGATTTTTCTCTTTTTAATTTATAAATTGAATCTAATGCGGGTGATTCAATCTCTGTACTTATCGAATCAATATAATACTGTTGGTTTGTAGTGATTTTATAATCAACTTCTACCTCTTTATCTTTAACTTGCTTAACATCATATAAAACTTCCACATCAAAAAATCCATTAGAATTAAAAATATTCTTTAAAGATTTGGTTGTTTTTTTTGCTTTTTTCTCATCAAAAATAATAGGTGCCTGCCCTTTGTTTAAAAACCAGTTATTAAATCCGTTACTTGTATTGTAAATTATTCTGGTTTGTTTGTTTGAAAAAATATTATCGTACGATTCTACTTTTTTTGAATTTTTAGCGGTCCATTCTTCAAAAGTTTGCGCAAAATCTGGGTTTCCTAGATTATAAAAATATAATGACAAAGAGATTCCTAAAACACTTTGATTTGATTTTTGCACTAAATATTTACTTAAGTCTTCTTTTCTTTCCTTTTTTTCGTTTATATAAATTGTGTTTTCCTTAAGTGTATTTTCGTTTTCTTTTACATATTTCGTACTACTACACGACACTAAATATATTAGTGTTAGCATAAAGAATAGTATTTTTGTAAAAATTCGTGACAAAAAGCAATGTTTTAAATAAAAATCAAAAGTAACACTATTTAAATGTTAAGCAAAAATCAATTTAAATTAATAAGTAGTTTAAAGAAAAAAAAGGCTAGAATACAAAATAATTTATTTATTGCCGAAGGGATTAAAGTTGTTGAAGAGCTTATTTCTTCAAAACTTGAATTAAATAAACTGTTTTGCACCGAAGATTATAGAAACATATTTAATGTTGAAAATATTCAAATTATTTCTGACAAAGAACTAAAAAGCATAAGTGAGTTTACCTCTCCCAATCAAGTTTTAGCAATTTTTGAAATTCCTGAAAAGGAAATTATTAAAAATACCGGACTTACATTAGTTTTAGATGAAATTAATGATCCTGGGAATTTAGGAACCATAATAAGACTTTGCGATTGGTTTGCCGTTGATCAAATTGTTTGCTCAACAAATACGGTTGATTGTTTTAACCCAAAAGTTGTACAAGCAAGTATGGGGTCTTTATCTAGAGTTTCCATAGTTTATAGTGATTTAAAACCATTCCTTGAAAAAGAAATCCGACCCATTTATGGCGCGCTATTAAATGGCGAAAATGTGTACAAAACCTCTTTACCAAATAACGCTATTTTGGTTATGGGTAATGAAGCCAACGGTATAAGTAAAGAAGTGCAGAATACAATTATAAAACCAATAACAATACCTCAATTTGGCGAAATTCAAAATACCGAAAGTTTAAATGTAGCAACTGCAACTGCTATTTTATTGAGCGAATTTAAGAGGTAACCCAAATTTTGATATAAACCTTTTAAAACTGATTTACTGTTTTTCTAATTGCTGTCAATTTGGTTAGCAAATCTTCTAAATAATCTAATTTTAACATATTTGCCCCATCAGATTTTGCACAACTTGGGTCGTAATGAGTTTCTAAAAATATACCATCAACACCAACTGCAATTCCTGCTTTTGCAATCGTTTCAATCAATTCAGGTTTTCCACCAGTAACACCACTTGCTTGATTGGGTTGTTGTAAAGAATGGGTAATATCTAAAATCGTTGGCGCATAGTTTTGCATTACCGGAATTCCTCTAAAATCAACCACCATATCTTGGTAACCAAACATAGTACCTCTATCCGTAATCATGGCTTGCTGGTTACCACTGTCGTGGACTTTTTTAACGGCATGTTGCATAGCTTCTGGACTCATAAACTGCCCTTTTTTTAAGTTAACTACTTTGCCTGTTTTTGCGGCTGCCACAACCAAATCGGTTTGGCGAACTAAAAAAGCTGGAATTTGTAAAACATCAACATATTCCGCCGCTTTGTATGCGTCTGAAATTTCATGAATATCAGTAACTGTTGGTACATCAAATGCTTTTCCTACTTTTTCAAGGATTTTTAAAGCTTTTTCATCTCCAATTCCAGTAAAACTGTCAATTCTTGAACGATTTGCTTTTTTAAAACTCCCTTTAAAAATAAAAGGGATTTCTAACTTATTGGTAATTTCTACACATTTTTCGGCAATTTGCATTGCCATATCTTCGCCTTCTATCGCACATGGCCCTGCTAATAAAAAGAAGTTATTTTTGTTAAGGTGCTTTAGTTTAGAAATTTTATGTAAGTCCATTTATTATTTTTTTACAAAGATACAGTTTAACTTTTTAAAGCTTTAAAACACCGAAATATCCCATTGTAATCTAAAGCGATTTTCTTTACTATAAACTGACTCTAATGGATTGGTTTGTAGATATATAAAATCCAAAAGGTGTTTTTTTATTACCGCTTTAGGTAAAAAAATAAAAGCAATAATATAAAAGTGCCCCAACCTATGTTTAGATCAAACAGTAAAGTAGTCCAATAAAAAAATATTAGGCAACATTACAACAAGTGTTTGGTGGTTCAAACTAAAATACCTATCTTTGGCGTTAGTAACGCATAAGGTATGATATTAACATTTGGCTCTAAAGAGACCGAAAAAATTTGGAATGGTATTCGAGTAAAGAAATTACCACTTGAAATTCAAAATATTGGACGTAGAAAGTTGAGAATGCTCAATAATTCTCAAGATATTGCGGATTTGAGAATTCCCCCTTCTAACCGACTTGAAAAACTAACAGGAAAATTAAATAGTTTTTATAGCATTCGAATTAACAAACAGTGGAGAATAATCTTTACCTGGAATAATGGAAATGCAAGTGATGTGAAAATAATAGATTACCATTAAACTAATATATTATGAAAAAATTATCAAACATACATCCAGGAGAAGTTTTATTTCTAGAATTTCTGGAACCTTTAAAAATATCTGCGTATCGATTATCAAAGGATCTTAATATTCCTCAAACAAGAATTTCCCAAATTATCAAAGGTAATCGTAGAATAACAGCTGATACAGCGCTACGTTTAAGCAAGTATTTTGGAAATTCTGCCAAATTTTGGCTAGGCATTCAAGACGACTTTGATATTGAAGAAGGAAAAAAATCCAAAAAATTAGAACTAAAGGAAATTAAACACTACGAAAATAAAAACGTTGCCTAGCAAACAGTTAAGAATTGATACGGTATTAAATCCATAACAAATATTAAACAAAACGATATATAAAAGGGTGCTAAAACACCGAAATATCCCATTGTAATCTAAAGCGATTTCCTTTACTATAAACTGCCTCTAATGAATTGGTTTGCAAATACGAATAATCAAAAGTTAATTTATTTTTATGCCCTTTAAAAAACCAGTTACAACCCACAGTATATTCGTAATTATTATTGCCTGAAATATCTGTATTTGGATTATAATATGCCTGTCGAGCAAAAATTTCGAGTGGTTTTGGAAATTTTGAAAAAGCATTATAAAAAAAATACCCTATTTGAAAATAATTTCCAATTAGCGTAGTTTGCTCTAAATTAACTCTATCATCAATATTTTTATAATGCAACTCCTGCTGCCATGATAAGCCTCTATATTTAAAAGCAGTTTCAAATAAAAATTGATCTACTTTATACTGCCCATCCACACCTTCATCAAAACCTGGTAACTGCCCTCCTCCTGCTATTGAAAATTGAGTATATCTGCTTGTATTGGTAACTCCAGCAATGGCAACTGATGAAATCAATTTTTGATGGTTTTCAACATCCGAACCCGAAAACTTTAAAATTTCTCCATTAGGATTCCATTGTAATCTCAATAAATACATCAAAGTATTTTTATCATTAGATGTACCACCTCTACCTGTGCCTGAAAAAACTGAAGCCCAATAATTAAAATTAGCAGGCCCTTCATTATTTAAATTTCCGTATAGAGAAACACCTTGTTGCCTATCAATGGTAAAAACACTATTAATTATTGATCTATCAACATCTTGCTGATTACCAGAAGAAATCATTCTTTCTCTAGAGTATCTTGCTTTCCATTGACCTACTTTTAATTTTAAAAAAGAGTATTTTTCAATCATCACCCTAAAATCTAGTAAATTTCCTCCAACAATATCTTGTTCCAGATAAAATTTGTAGTAAGACTTATAAACATGTCCGCCAATTTTTATTCTGGCTCTATTTATTTTAAAATTGGTACTTTCTTCAGTAAAATCCTCCCCAAAAAAAGGAAACTCATCATGTAAATAAGTGGCTCTAAATTGACCTCTAAAATCAATTTGCAATTCATAAGCATCATCAAAAAAATGGAATTCAAACCCTTTTCCTTTTGTAACATAAAAATCATTGTTTTTTTCTTGTCCAAATATATGGTCAGAAAAAAATACCAATGCGATAAGTATAAAAATCTTCTTTAACAAGCTGTATTTTAATTGGTTATATTTTGAAATAAATTTTCTAAACTATTTATTTTTTGTTGTAATTGTAGTGTTTTTAAACCGTTTTCTTGAGCGAAATCAAATATTTTAGATCGCATATCTTCTTTCGTTTCAAAAGTTAAATGCCATGTATTGTCAAAAATATTTTTAGCCGATTTAAGGTTTAGAATTTTATTTAAAAGTTGTTCTTCAACTCTCAAATCAAACTCCACTTCAATAATTTGCTCTTGATTTTCTAATAAATCTTTCAAATTTTTATCTGCAACTATTTCTCCTTTATTTATAATAATAACCCTATCGCACATAGCTTCAACTTCTTGCATTATGTGTGTTGACAATAAAACTGTTTTTGTTTTACCAATTTCTTTAATTAAATTTCTAATCTCTGCCAATTGATTTGGGTCTAAACCTGTAGTTGGTTCGTCTAAAATTAAAACTTCAGGATTGTGTAATAATGCTGCTGCCAAACCAACTCTTTGCCTGTATCCTTTTGATAACTGATTTATTTTTTTACCCTTTTCAGGGGATAAACCTACTAATTCAATAACTTCTTCTATTCTGTTATTTGAGAGTTTATGAATATCAGCATGAAAATTTAAATATTCTTTTACGTATAAATCTAAATACAAAGGATTATGTTCGGGTAAATAACCAACCGATTTTTTTACCTCTAAATCATGAGTCAAAGTATCAAATCCATTTATGCTTACAGTTCCCTCATTTTGATTAATATAAGTTGTCAATATTTTCATCATGGTTGATTTACCTGCTCCATTGGGACCTAAAAATCCTACAATTTCACCTGATGGTATTGTAAAAGACACCTTATTTAATGCTTTTTGTTTTCCGTAAAGTTTTAAAATATTTTGTACTTCTATTGACATAAAAAGGTAGTTTGCTAGGTGCAAAGAAACAAAACTTTGTGGGTTTATTTTAAACTCAAAACAAATAAATTAACAAAATTACCTTTCAATTAATTCCAAATTCACTACAAAACAAAAATAATGTTAAACATTTATCAATAAAATCACGAAAATACTTGCAATTAAAAAAAATATTTATAGATTTGCTGCCACATTAAAAAATTATGAATAACACTTTTTACATTTTTAGTCGCTTTTATTTTTATTTTAAAATAAAGTGAGACTCTATATGTAAATTAGTTAAATAATATAACATTATAAAGTCTCGAAATTTTTCGAGGCTTTTTTTTTAGATATAATTAAAATGAAAGTAGCAATACAAGGTATAAAAGGTTCTTTTCACGATATCGTTGCCAAACAATTTTTTGGTAATGCAATTGAGTTGGTAGAATGTATGAGTTTTACTGAAATTCCTGTTTTGTTAAAAAACAATAAAATAGATAGTGCTGTTATGGCGATTGAAAATTCTATTGCAGGAGCTATTTTACCAAATTATGCATTGATTGATGAATATAATTTAAATATTGAAGGTGAGGTTTATTTAAATATCCATCACCATTTAATGGCTTTAAAGGGTCAGAAATTGGAAGATATCAAAGAGGTTTGGTCACATCCGATGGCAATATTACAATGTAGAAAGTTTTTTAGAAATCATCCCAATATCAAATTGATTGAAGAAAAAGATACTGCCGAAGTTGCAAAAAGAATTCAAGATAAAAACTTAAAAGGTATTGCTGCGATTGCTAGTAATGAGGCTGCTAAAATATTTGATTTAGAAGTTATTAGAGATGACATTCAAACCATAAAGCACAATTCGACTAGGTTTTTTATTCTAAAAAAAGAAAAAGAAACTCCAAATCATGAAAACAAAATGAGCAATGGAAAAGACAAAGCTTCAATCAAGTTTATAACAAAACATAACAAAGGAAGTTTAGCAGAGGTGTTAGATATTTTTGCCAAACACGACATTAATTTGACTAAAATTCAATCCATGCCTATTATTGATAAGCCATGGAGCTACGCTTTTTTTATTGATTTGATTATCGATGATTTTAAATTGTATGAAAATGCGTTGCATTTACTTAGTAAAAAAGTAAATCATTTAAAAATATTGGGCGAGTACCACCAAAATTCTTTGGAGCAATGATACAGGTAGCAGAAAGATTAGATACTGTTAAAGAGTACTATTTCTCTATAAAATTAAGAGAAGTTAGAAACTTAATTAAAACAGGTAAACCAATAATTAATTTAGGTATTGGAAGTCCGGATTTAGATCCGCCATCTGAAGTTATTCGTGCTTTGAATAATGCAAATACGCATGGCTATCAAAATTATCAAGGTATACCAGAATTACGTCAAGCTATAGCTAAATTTTATAAAAACCATTATGGTGTAAAATTAGAATCTGAAAATGAAATTTTACCATTAATGGGTTCTAAAGAAGGAATTTTACATATTTCAATGGCGTATTTAAATGCTGGAGATGAAGCTTTAATACCTAACCCTGGGTACCCAACCTATACTTCGGTAACCAATTTGGTGCAGGCAAAACCAGTTTTTTACGATTTACTTGAAAAAAATAACTGGCAACCAGATTTTGAAGCATTAGAGAAATTAGACCTTTCGAAAATAAAAATTATGTGGGTTAATTATCCGCATATGCCAACTGGTAGTAATGCTACCGAAGGCTTGTTTAAAAAACTAATTGCTTTTGCAAAAAAGCATGATATTTTGATTGTAAATGATAATCCGTATAGTTTTATTTTAAATAATAACCCAAAAAGTATTTTATCTGTAAAAGGTGCCAAAGAAGTTGCAATCGAATTAAATTCTCTAAGTAAAACTTTTAATATGGCTGGTTGGAGAGTCGGTATGGTTGTTGGAAACAAAAAATATTTAAACAATATTTTAAAGGTGAAAAGCAACATGGATTCGGGTATGTATTATGGTATTCAACAGGGGGCAATTGCTGCTTTAAACTTATCGGATAAATGGTTTAATCAAATTAATGCCGTTTATACCAAAAGGAGAGAAATTGTTTGGGCAATTTGCGACAAATTAAGTTGTAGTTACGATAAAAATGCAACGGGTATGTTTGTTTGGGCAAAAATCCAGAAAGGGAAAACCTCAAATGAAATATGTGATGAATTGCTATACCAACATGATGTATTTATTACTCCTGGTACGGTGTTTGGAACAAATGGTGAAGGTTATATTCGCTTTTCACTATGTATAAAAGAAGATAAAATACAAGAAGTTTTAACCAGAGTCTCTAAAAAAAACTAGAATGAAAAAAATTGCAGTTATCGGTTTGGGTCTTATCGGTGGTTCTTTGGCTTTAGAGCTGAAAAAAAATACTTGGGCAACCATTTATGGAGTTGATAAAAATGCAGAGCATTTACAAAAAGCTTTAGATTTAGGTATTATCTATAAAAAAGCGGATATCCATATAGTTAGTGAAGTTGATATTGTAATTATAGCTGTTCCTGTAAATATTATCCCCAATTTAACAACTCAAGTTTTAGATTTAATCAAAAATGATACGCTTGTTTTTGATGTAGGCTCAACCAAATTAGCAGTTTGTGAAGCCGTAAAAAATCATCCGAAAAGGAAAAATTTTGTTGCACTACATCCAATTGCCGGAACAGAATTTTCTGGTCCAGAAGCAGCTATCTACAACCTGTTTACCAATAAAGTAAATATTATTTGTGAACAAAATAGAAGTAGTAAAGAGATGATTAACAAAGCTGTTTCTTTATTTGAAAATCTAAAAATGCGCAATGTTTTTATGGATTCTGCCAAGCAACACGACAAACATATTGCTTATGTTTCTCATCTGTCTCATATAAGTTCATTTATGCTTGGGAAAACGGTATTAGAAATTGAAAAAGATGAGAAAAGCATTTTTGATATGGCGGGAAGTGGATTTGAATCTACCGTTAGATTAGCTAAAAGTAATCCTGAAACTTGGACACCAATTTTTTTACAGAACAAAGAAAATTTATTAAAATCATTAGAAGAATATATTAAAAACTTAAATCAATTTAAAGAAGTATTAACATCAGAATCCGCCGAAGACGTTTTTGCAATTATGCAAAATACCAATAAAATCAAAAGTGTTTTAGCTGGGATTAACAATTAATAATTATGGAAAATAAAAATTTTAAAACATGGTTAGACAATATGCAATTAAACCACCCATTGGTAATTGCTGGTCCATGTAGTGCAGAAAGTGAAAAACAAGTATTAGAAGTAGCACACGAATTAAAAAACACAGATGCAACAGTTTTTAGAGCTGGGGTTTGGAAACCAAGAACAAGACCTGGAACTTTTGAAGGAAACGGCGTAAAAGCTTTGCCTTGGTTACAAAAAGTAAAAGAAGAGACAGGTATGTTAACTGCTGTCGAAATTGCAAATGCGCAACATGCAAAACTTGCTTTAGAGTTTGACATCGATATTTTATGGATTGGCGCTCGTACAACGGTAAATCCTTTTGCGGTTCAAGAAATTGCAGATGCCATTCAAGGGACAGATAAAATTGTTTTGGTAAAAAATCCAATCAATCCAGATTTAGCTTTATGGATTGGTGCCATCGAGCGTTTTTATAAAATGGGGGTTACTAATTTAGGAGCAATTCACAGAGGTTTTTCGTCTTTCAGAAAATCAAAATATAGAAATATTCCTAGCTGGCAAATTCCAATTGATTTAAAAGCGAAATTCCCAACGCTTCCAATTATTAACGATCCTTCGCATATTTGCGGAAATCGTGAGGGAATTTTTGATGTTTCACAAACGGCATTAGATTTAAAATTCGAAGGCTTAATGATTGAAACACATTGTAATCCAGATGAAGCTTGGAGTGATGCTGCCCAGCAAATTAAACCAAGTCGTTTGATTGAAATTATGGAGGAACTTAAAGTTAGAAAACCTAGATTTGAAAAAGAAGAGTCTCTTTCGAAACTAGATGCTTTACGTAAAGAAATTAATGAAAAAGACGAACAATTATTGGAAACCCTAGCCGAAAGAATGCAAATTATTGAAGCTATTGGCAAAGCAAAAAAAGAAAGTAATGTTGCTGTTTTGCAAAATACACGTTGGCAAGAAATTTTAAAGAACATGATTGAAAAGGGAAAAGAACAAGGGTTATCACAAATTTTTATTGAAAAAATGTTCAAAGCCATTCATCAAGAATCTATTACTCATCAAGAAAAAATTATCAATGGATAAAGCTTTATTAAATTGATTTTCATAAAACCTGCCTATCTTTGGGCAGGTTTTTTAATTTTTAATTGTGCTCACACCAAAACATATTTTAGTAATTCGTCTATCTGCAATGGGCGATGTCGCCATGAGCGTTCCAGTTTTAAGAGCATTAATTACTCAAAACCCTAATGTAAAAATTACAGTTTTGTCTCGCTCATTTTTAAAACCTATGTTTAAAAACTTGCCAAATGTAAATTTTTATGCCGCCGATGTTAATGGTAAACACAAAGGTTTTTTTGGTTTGTTCCAACTCCACAAAGAATTAAAAGCATTAAAAATTGATGCGATTGCCGATATTCATAATGTTTTACGCTCAAAAATATTACGATTATTTTTTTCGCTTTCGCGGAATAAAATTGCGGTAATCAACAAAGGAAGAGTAGAAAAGAAAGCTTTAACCAGAACAGAAAATAAAATCTTTAAACAACTAAAATCTACTCATGAACGATATGCAGATGTTTTTAGATGTTTAGGGTTTCAAGTTGATTTAAGCAATCCTCAATTCCCTGAAAAGGAAAAGTTACCAAACAAAATCAACACCTTAATAGGTAATAATTATAAAAAACTTATTGGTATTGCTCCTTTTGCACAATACGAATCAAAAATGTATCCATTAGATTTAATGGAAAAAGTTATTGAAAATATTTCAAAAAACACAAATTATAAAGTATTGTTATTTGGTGGTGGAAAAAAAGAAGTAGAAATTTTACAAAACTTAGCTAATAAATATAAAAACACAGTTTCACTAGCAGGAAAAGTCAAATTAAATGATGAATTAATTACAATTTCACGTTTAGATTGTATGGTTAGTATGGATTCTGCCAATGCGCACTTGGCAGCAATGCAAGGTGTAAAAACGATAACGCTTTGGGGAATTACACATCCTTTTACTGGTTTTTCTCCCTTTAATCAGCCTATTGAAAATACAATAACTCCCGATTTAAAAAAATATCCAAACATTCCATGCTCTATTTACGGTAATAAGGTTTGTGATGGGTATGAAGATGTTATGCGAAGTATTTCTCCTAAAAAGGTGATAAACAAAATTGAAGGTGTAATAAAAAATATCCCTGATTAATATTTTTAATCAGGGATATTCAGACTTGTTTAGTTTACTACAAACTTGGTATTCTTAATACTTGCCCTGGATGAATCATATCTGGGCTTGATAGCAATGGTTTATTCGCTTCAAATATTTTAGTGTATTTCATGGCATCGCCATAATACTTCTTAGCAATTAAACTTAATGATTCTCCACTTACAACTGTATGAAACTGTGCTTCTGGCTCTTGTACAGCTGTGGTCATTTTATCATCAACATTAGCAATCCCTAGTGTATTTCCAACAGTTAACAAAACCTTTTCGCGAGTTGCCTGATCTGCTGCAACACCCCATATTTTAGCGGTATCTCCATTTAATTCAATGTCCATATCTGTAACTTTTAAATTATTGGCTTTAACTGCATCCATTAACTTTTTAGCATTAACATTGTTTTCTGCACTAGTATCCATTGTTTTTTCTCCAAATCCTTTTAAAAAAGAAAATAATCCCATAAGTATAAATTTTAATTGGTTAATTATAAATTACAATATACAAATTTACTAATTTAAAGCATCTAAATTTTATATATTTGTGTTACTAAATTTTTTTATTTTGATTATACACAATTTTGATGTTTCGAGTTCTGTTTTAAATAATTTTGTAGCTGAAATTAGAAACAAAAATATTCAAAAAGACGCCATGCGTTTTAGAAGAAATATTGAACGTATTGGTGAAATTTTAAGTTATGAACTTAGTAAAGAGTTAAGTTACTCGACTCAAAAAGTTACAACTCCTCTAGGAGAAAAAACTATTAAAATAACAACAAATAATTTAGTTTTATGTTCAGTTTTAAGAGCTGGTTTACCGCTTCACCAAGGCATATTAAATTATTTTGATCAAATTGAAAATGCTTTTATTTCAGCATCTCGACACCATACTACTGATAATGAATTTGAAATAAGGGTTGAGTATCTAGCTTCTCCTAGTTTAGATCAAAAAATTCTACTTTTAGCTGATCCCATGTTAGCTACAGGAAGTTCTTTAGTCGCAGTTTATGAAACCTTAAAAAAGTTAGGCAACGTCAAACAAATTCATTTGGTTTGTGTAATCGCTGCAACAGAAGGTATTGAGTTTATAAAAAAATATTTTCCTGAAAATACACATCTGTGGGTTGCTACTATTGATGATCAACTCAATAAAAAGGGATATATAATACCTGGACTGGGTGATGCTGGTGATTTAGCTTTTGGTGTAAAATTGTAATTTATATCACATTAACTGTTATTAATACTGCTAAAAACAAATATAAAATCGCTTCTTTTATCCAGTACTTTTTTATTATTTGTAAATAATTGGCAAATAAAATTGCTAGAGGGAAAAATAAAAAAAGAAATTCTGATCCATTTTTTATTGGAGCTATAGCAACTATTACAATTGACAATAACACATGGAATATCAAAATAGTCCAAGTAGATTTAAAATCAATTTTTGATAATAATGATTTTCTAATGGTAGGAAAAAGTGAAATTAAGGCCAAAGCTACTAAAAATAGTATTGGTATTAAATATTTAATTGAGACATATTTATATAAATCAAAACTATAATTAACGTTCCAAAATTCGTGAAATTCATCAGCTCGATTTACCATTAATAAATAAGTGAATACTAAAAAAATTGGGGTAATAAACCCAATAATAGGGATGAAAACATTTTTCCAATCTCTTTTTTTAAACACCCAAATGGCAGCAAATAAAAGCAGTAAATAAACAATGCTCCAAACATAGAATAAACTTGCTACACCAATCCAAAATGCACTATCAAATATTTTTTCTTTAGGCTCAATTGATGATCTTAAACTATAAATTCTTCTAAAGGCAAACAGTAAAATAAAGTTTGCTCCAAAAATGTTTTTATCGAAAAAAGTGTTAGAAAAAAAACCAAACATTAAAATAAAAAATAGAATTGCGTAAGTATTATCATCTGTAAGTGTATTTTTTCTGATAATAAAATTTAAAATAAAAATAGTGAGAATTGCAATTAATAAGTAAACACTTTTTTTTAGCAAAAAAATAAAGGAAATGTTCTCTGATAAATTATTTATCATTCCAATAATAAACATAATTAGCATCACAATGGATAGAACTACAAAATTTATTGGTTTTGTTTTACTGAAAAAATTGGCAATCATAATGATATTTTTTACTTTTGCGCTTTTAAGATTTCGCTAACTTAGTTTTTTACAAGTTTTAGCGAATGTAAAAAACTTTATAACGCAAGCCTAACCGTTTGCATTGATTTTAAAATTATTTATATGATTCCGATTAATATTTTTAGAGCTATTGGTGATTTTTGTACCAATATTTTATTTTTACCTTACGATGCTTTTCGCTCTTTAGGTGAGCAATTTTGGTTTTCAAATGTTGTGAATGCAATTTTTATAAGCATTACTGGTGCGTTATTTTTGTATTGGTTAACACAATTACAAAAATTTAAAAAAACCAGTAACGAATAAACTTTATTCAAAAAATTTATTACAGTGGGTAGTAAAAACAAATTGAAAAGGTTTCGTGAAAACGAAACATTTGACAATGTAATTCAGCCTAGTCGTGATGAGGTTACAACTGGTTTCGCCTTAAAGGGAAAGTGGCATGCCTTTTTTAAAAATGAAAACCCTATTGTTCTTGAATTGGGATGCGGTAAAGGAGAATATTCTGTAGCTCTTGCCAAAAAATATCCAAATAAAAATTTTATAGGTATTGATATTAAAGGTGCTCGTTTTTGGAGAGGCGCTAAAACTGCTTTAGAAGAAAATCTAAATAATGTAGCTTTTTTAAGAACCCAAATTGAACTTATAGATTTGTGTTTTTCTGAAAATGAAGTCTCTGAAATTTGGATTACTTTTCCAGATCCACAAATAAAATACAAACGAACCAAGCATCGTTTAATTACAGTGCCCTTTTTAAAAAAATATCAACACATCTTAAAAAAAGATGGTTTTGTGCATTTAAAAACTGACAGTGAATTTTTACATGGTTACTTATTAGGTTTGCTTCACGAAGGCAAGCACGAAATTTTTTACGCACACCATGATATTTATAATAGTTCTAGTCCGCCAGAAGAGGCAACTTCCATTCAAACTTTTTACGAAAATCAATATTTAGAAAAAAACAAACCTATTACTTACGTGAAGTTTAAAACTAATTATTAGTTCGTCTAGTAAAAATAATTAAAGTGATATGAGTAATAACGGGTTTTTTGAAAAAGTTTATCAAATTACAAAAAAAATCCCTTATGGTAAAGTAACTAGTTACGGTGCGATTGCAAAATACTTAGGCACACCAAGATCTGCAAGAATGGTAGGTTGGGCTTTAAACAATTCCGGTTTAGACGAATCTATTCCTGCTCATAGGGTTGTAAATAGAAAAGGAATACTTACTGGAAAGCACCATTTTGATGGCACAAATTTAATGCAACAACTTTTAGAGAACGAGGGTATTAAAGTGGATAATAATCAAATTTTGAATTTTGAAAATATTTTCTGGGACCCAATAATTGAGCTTAATGGACAATAAATTTTAGTTTTTTTAGTTTTTTAATTTTAAATGAGTCATTTAAACATTTTCTTTTTTATATTTGTAAATCATTGTTTTTAAATTAACCAAAATTATGAAGAAATCATTACCTGTTTTAAGTATATTAATTACTTTCTTCTTTTTTACTACTACATACTCACAATCTAAATTTAGTCATGAATTAGGTTTATCTTTTGGGGTTGCCTCTTTTCAAACTGATTTTGGACAAAGCGGCGATTTTCCTAGTGCAAACGCATCAACTTTTTCGTTTGGTGTTTCGCATTATTTAAAGTTTTTTGGTAGTCAATATAGTTGGAGAAGTGGCTCGAGTTACTTTTCGCAGCATTTTAAATTAAAAACTGAATTTAACTATATGTTCAATACCAAAATTGAACATGAAGGAGAGTATGCTAAGGGAAATGGAGCAATTGCAGTTGCTTTACGAAGAATGACGGGTGAAATTAAAATGTACAATATTGGTACGAACTTGGAGTATTATTTTTTAGAGCTTGAAGATTATTCTTCTTACTATAAAAGTAATGGTACTTTTAATCCTTTTGTAAGTGTCGGTTTACACTATAGTTTTTATGACCCAGATATTTTTGTTGATGGTAATTCTCTTGAGGGTCCAGATGAACCTTATACTGATTTAATACCCAAATGGCAAGAAGATTCTATTTATTTAGAAAAAGGATCAACTTTTGGGGCGTCAATAGGAGCTGGTTTAAGATATAGTATCGAAAGTTTTGATTTGGTTCTAGATGGTCGTTGGCAACATTTCTTTTCTGACCAAGTTGATGGTTTAGATGATGATGGTCCAGATCCTACTTCTGGTGTTAAAACCGGAAGTGATTATAATGACACTATGGTTTATATTAATTTTGGAGTTATTTATGTTTTTGGAAAAAATTAAATAAGTTTTAAAGCTTTACTTAAATCATTTATCAAATCATTTTTACTTTCTACACCAACACTCAATCTGATTAAAGAGTCAATAACACCTGTTTTTTCTCTTTCTTCTTTTGGAATAGAGGCATGTGTCATACTTGCTGGGTGACCACTTAACGACTCTACACCTCCTAGAGATTCGGCTAAAGTAAATACTTTTAGGTTTTCTAATACCTTGATGGCGCTATCGTAGTTATTTCCTTTAATTGTAAAAGATAACATCCCTCCAAAATCTTTCATTTGTTTTTTAGCTATTTGATGATTTGGATGATTTTCAAAACCAGGCCAATATACATTTCCAATTTTTGGGTGAGCAGCTAAATATTCAGCAACAGCTTTGCCATTTTCACAATGTCTTTGCATGCGTAAATGCAAAGTTTTTATACCTCGTAAAACCAAAAAGCTATCCATAGGACCACAAATTGCACCACTTGCATTTTGAATAAAATACAGTTTTTCGGCCAATGCTTTATCCTTTACAATTAAAGCTCCCATTACTACATCAGAATGCCCGCCTAAATATTTGGTAGCAGAATGCATTACAACATCTGCACCTAAATCTAAAGGCAATTGTAAATATGGTGTTGCAAAAGTATTATCGACAACAAGAAGTAATTTATGTTTTTTAGCAATTTTAGCTGAAGCCTCAATATCAATAATATTCAACATTGGATTGGTAGGTGTTTCAACCCAAATTATTTTGGTATTTGCATTGATATATTCCTCAATATTTTGTGCATTTTCCATGCCAATAAAATGGAATTTAATTCCGAAATTCTCATATATTTTAGTAAAAAGTCTATAAGTACCTCCATATAAATCATTGGTAGATATTACTTCGTCCCCGGGACTTAATAACTTAATTACGGCATCAATTGCAGCCAAACCAGAGCCAAAAGCCAAACCGTAATTTCCATTTTCAATACTTGCCAAAGAGTTCTCTAAAGCAGTACGGGTTGGGTTTGCAGTTCGAGAGTACTCATAACCTTTATGGTTTCCTGGTGAACTTTGTGCATAAGTAGAAGTTTGGTAAATTGGGGGCATCACAGCTCCTGTACTTGGGTCGTGTTTTTGACCACCATGAATGACTTTTGTATTGAATTCCATTGTTAATTATTTTTTTTATAAAATTTATTTATTTAGCAAATTTCTTAATTACCTTACCCACTGTTAAACCTTGAACAATGATTGAAAATATAACGACAATATAAGTTATCACCAAAAATAAATCTCGGTGCATTTCTTGAGTTAAAGAGAGTGCCAAAGCTATTGATATTCCTCCACGTAAACCTCCCCAAGTCATAATTATATTTGTATTAGGAATAAAATCTAATTTTTTTGCAAATAATTTTATTGGCAACATTAAAGATAAATATCTAGCAAACAATATTAAAGGTATTGCTAAAATTCCGGCAAAGATATAATTTTTATCAAAAGTTAAAATCAACATTTCCATACCAATTAACACAAACAAGATGGTATTTAAAAGTATATCTACTAGCTCCCAAAATTTATCTACATATTGTTCTGTAATTCCACTCATGGAAGCTTCTCTATTGGTGTCATTACCTACTACTAGTCCAGCTGTTACCATTGCCAAAGGTGCAGAAATATATAGCTTTTGTGCAACAACTGTTCCTCCCATAACCAATGCAATGGTTATGATGACTTCAATATCATAATCGTCAATTGATTTTAATAAACGATAGGTAATCCAGCCTAATACCATTCCAAATGCTATTCCTCCAACAACTTCAACAAAAAATAATTCGGCTACATGGCTTAATTCAAAATCGGTACCGCCTTTTGCAATTTGGAATATGGTTAAAAAAATTACAACACCAACACCATCATTAAATAATGACTCTCCTACAATTTTAGTTTCTAGTTTTTTAGGTGCTCCAACTTTTTTTAAAATCCCTAAAACTGCAATCGGGTCGGTTGGAGAAATTAACGCTCCAAATAACAAACAATAAATAAAATCAATATCTAAATTTATTATCTGTAAAAGGTAATAAATAAGTATTCCGATAATAAAAGTAGATGAAATAGTACCGAAAGTCGCGAATGCTAATATGGGTTTTCGTTGGACTTTTAATTGCTGAAAATTAGTGTGTAGCGCACCAGCAAAAAGTAAAAAACTTAGCATTATGTCTAACAAAACAGTTTGAAAATCAATATTTAAAATAAACTGCTTTTCTTTTTCTAAAAGTGTATTATCAAAATAACTTAAACCAATTAAAATTAATGTAAAAGTAATTGTAATTGACATCAAACCAATCGTGTTTGGCATTTTTAAAAACCTCACATTAATATATCCAAAAACTGCCGAAAAAACGACTAAAATTGTAATAACGGTAAAAATTTCCATTTTAAACTATTTTTTTTAGAGATAAAATTACGCCTAAATGTATACCATCATGAAATGCCATAAACAGTAGTGAATCATCAATATTATTTAAACTAATATTGACGCTTGTATCGTATTTTGTATATTCTTTAAAAACTCCGTTGTTATAATCTTCTTGGGTTTTTAAAACGGTAGACACCAAATTATTTTTGACATACTCAATTTCTTCTCTCGAAACTTGGGTAGTTGCTTTTGAACCTTTGGTGTATTTTTCAACCAAATTAACATCAATATTTATAGGCAAATGGGATAGCTTATAAACAATTAATTGCTGGGTAACTAGGACATGAGCAATATTCCAAAAGATTGAATTATTAAAATTTTCTGGAATTTTAATTAACTCCTCATAACTCAGTTCGTTTAAAAAATGTACCAATGTTTTTCTGTTGAAAATAGCCGTTTCAAATATTTTATCCATTTATTTAAAATTTTAGTTAAAAATAAGTAACTTTCCGGTGATAAATCACATGAAGCCAAATTTAATGAAAAAAATATTTTATTTAAAAACCTGTGATACTTGTAAAAGAATCCTAAAATCTATTCCGCTTGACGGATTTACACTTCAAGATATTAAATCTGACCCTATAACAGTAAAACAACTTCATGAAATGAAAGATTTGGCTGGAAGTTATGAATCACTTTTTAGCAGAAGGGCAAAAAAATACAAGGCCATGGATTTAAAAAATAAAATTTTAACTGAAGATGATTATAAACAATTGATTATAGAAGAATATACATTTTTAAAACGACCAGTAATTATTATTGATAATAAAATTTTTATTGGTAATAGCAAGAACAATATAGAATCGTTAATGAAGTTAATCAAAACTCAAACAAAAAATGCTTAACAAAAAAATATATAGAATTGGAATTATTGTTATTGTTTCTGTTATTGCTCTTCTAATTTTTCTAAATTTATTTCTTACAAATTTTGTAGAGAATAAAATCGCTGCTCTTTTAAATGATTCAAAATCAGATAAATATGTAACTTCCGTAAAGGGAGTTAATTTTAATTTATTTAAAAAATCAATTGAATTTGATCACATTTTTATAGGTCCGAAAAATGTTTATTCCAACGATTCATTATCTCAAAGCATTTATAATGATAGTCTAGAAAAAATTACAATAGCATCTGTAAAAATAAACAATATTCATTTTTTTGATTACTTGTTTAGAAAAGATGTTACTATTGGTGAGTTAGAAATTAATGACTTCCTTATTCAAAAAACAAATAGAAAAAAACAGGATACAGTTGCTAAAAAACCATTTAATTTAGATTCAATACACATAGAAAAAATAAATAGTTTTCAAATTAATAAATTTGATATTAACAATGTAAAAATTAATATTGTTGATTCGATTACAAAAAAAAGTGTTTTTCAACACAAACCCGTTAATTTAGATTTAGATGGTTTTCAACTTGAAAAAGTTAAGGAGCAACAGTTTAAGTTAAAGCCAATAAACAAAAATTTTAAAATTAATGACATTGAAATAGAACTTTCAAAAAAGGGATATACTCTTTTTGTAGAAGAAATCAATTTGGATACAGAAACATCTGGTATTCAAATTAATAATTTTAAATACAAAACTTTGAATGGAAAATATGCCTTGGCAAAAAAAGATGCATATAATAATATCGTTCCCGAAATAAGTGTTGACAAAATTGAATTATTTAAAATTGATTTTACTAAACTAATTCAAGGTGATGGCGTATTTATTGATAGTGTTTATGTGTCTAAAGCTGTATTTGATCTCTATAAAGATAGAAGAAAGCCTTTTGATAAAAGATTATATAAAGAGCTTCCGCATTTAGCACTTAAAAAAATGAAACTTCCATTATATATAAGACAAATCAATATTGAGAACAGTCTTTTATTATTAGAAGAAAGTTTTCCTAATAGTAATATGGGTTTAAAACTATCAATTAATGAAATTAATGCAATAATAAACAATGTATCATCTATTGATGAGTATAAAGAAAACCCAATTAAAATTAATTTAAAGTCAAAATTAATGGATAAAGCAAGTTTAGTAGCAAACTTTACTTTACCAATGAATAATAACAACTCTACTTTCTACTTTGACGGAAGCTTAGGTAAGGCAAAATTAAATTATTTTGATGATATTATTTATCCTGTACTAGGATTAAAAATATTAACAGGAAATTTGGATGGCTTAACATTTAGCGCAAAAGCTAATAAATACAAATCTAGTGGCACAATGAAAATGCTATATCATAATTTAGATGCAACCGTATATAAACACAAACACAAAAATGAAAAGAGCAAGATACTAAGTTGGGCTGTAAAAACCGTTTTGCATAATTCTAATCCTGTAAAAAAGAAAGCCCCGAGAATTGCAGTTTTGTCTCACAATTATGAACCAGACAAAGGTATTGGTAATTATTTGTGGAAAACCCTTCAAAGTGGAATTGTCAATACTTTGTCTCCTGCTGGGAATTTAACATCTGAAAAAGTCGATGATATGATGTACAAAAAAGAACACAAAAAGAAGAAAAAGAAGTCTAAAAAACATTAAGCTATTCTTTTCTAATATATACTAAAAACTCCTTAAAACCTATTTACTTTGAGTATAACATTGGATTTAAATCATCATCATTATACATTTTCATTTGCTTATAAACTTTCATGTATTTTTTCCCTTCAGAAATATCTTCTATTAAATCATCAATAGCCAACGTTAAATCTTCTCGTTGTTCGAGTAAGGTATTTAATTTAATTTGACAAGCATCTCTATGCTCAATACTTGCTTCTTTACGAGTAGCTTCTTCATGCATATGATAAATTTTTAAAGACAAAATAGATAACCGATCTATTGCCCAAGCTGGACTTTCAGTATTTATTTTTGCCCCTTTATCAATAGTTACATCCTTATAATTATTTAAAAAATAGCTGTCAATATATTCCACCATATCCGTTCTATCTTGATTAGATGCATCAATCTTTCTTTTTAATTTTAATGCTGCAATTGGATCGATATCTGGTATTCTAATAATATCTTCGTAATGCCACTGTACTGTATCAATCCAACATTTTCTATATAATAAATGTTCTAAATTATTATTTGGAAACGGGTTTTCAAAATCTTGATCTACACTATCTTTAATGTGATATTTTTCAATTACATTATCAAAAAGCTGATTATATTGCTTTGCATTTGTCATCTTATAAAAATTTTCGTTCAATTATTAATATTAACCTTTCTTCAATATCTTCTTTTCCTTTCCAATTATATTTTGGTTTCACTGAATACTGAATGTAATTAATGGCTTCTTGTTTATTCTTAAATTCATTTAAGCTACCTAGCACTCTATTAAATTCTGATTGGCTAAAATTAAAAAGTTTATTTACAAAAGCTATTCTGTCATTCAATCCGATTTGAATACTATTACCTAAAAGCTTATCATTTAAAGAAAGTTGTTGGATTTCTCTTTTTTTTGTTTTGAACATTTTTTCGGTTTCATCTAAAGAAATTGTGTCTTTAAATTCTTCCTTTTGGCTCATGTCTTCTTTTATAGAATCGAAAGTTGGAACAAATAAATCTTCTAAAGTTACTGGAGCTTTTTCTTTCTTTTTCCTAATTCTTTTTTCATTAGGAAAAAGTGTATTTTCTACCTGTCTTTTTGGTGTTTTAATTTTAGGCGATTTTATTACTTCTGTATTAGGTTTTGGGTTTTTATTCAGGTAATCCAAAACCATCAATTTTTCATAAATTTTATGCGCTTTTTCTCGTAAGTCATCTACCTCATTTTCTTCTTTTAACAGAAGAATTTCTTGAGCTAAACTTTTTAATTCTTTAATTAAATTCTCACGCATAAATTAGATATTACTATACAATTTTATTCTTTTTAAGAATTATACAAAATTAACATTTTCAAAATAAAATTCTACTAAAGATTTTCATTACTTTTGTTATTACTAAAGAAATTATTTATTTTTCTTTATAAAATCAATACAAAAATATTTTTAATAACCCTTTCAAGCCTGAAAATACAATATGTTTCTTGAAAATACAGTAAATTATACTGAAAAATTTGGATGGATAGAAGTTATCTGCGGATCTATGTTTTCTGGAAAAACCGAAGAATTGATTCGTCGACTTAGACGCGCGCAATTTGCCAAGCAAAAAGTTGAAATATTTAAACCTACTGTTGACACTCGATATGCTGAAGAATCGGTTGTTTCTCATGACGAAAATGAAATTCGTTGTACTCCCGTTCCTGCTTCTGCCAACATTATGCTTTTAGCAAACAACATTGATGTTGTTGGTATTGATGAGGCTCAATTTTTTGATGATGAGATTGTTAGAGTTTGTAATGATTTAGCAAATAGAGGAATAAGAGTTATTGTAGCTGGTTTAGATATGGATTTTAAAGGCAATCCTTTTGGACCAATGCCTGCGCTTATGGCTACTGCCGAATATGTTACAAAAGTACATGCGGTTTGTACAAAAACAGGGAATTTAGCCCACTATAGCCATAGAACCGTAGCTGATGATAGTCTTGTGCTTTTAGGCGAAGTACAAGAATATGAACCGCTTAGTAGAGCTGCTTATTATAAAGCATTGCAAAAAGAAAAATTGAGAAAAGAGGAAGAAAAAAATGAGCAATAACCCTACAGTTTTAGAAATTGATACCTCTGCAATAAAACACAATCTTCAATATTTTAAATCGAAAATTCAAGAATGCACCAAATTAATGGTAGTAATTAAAGCTTTTGCCTATGGAAGCGATGCTATTGCTATTGCTAAAATATTAGAACAACAAAATGTAGATTATTTAGCTGTTGCCAATACCGAAGAAGGTATCGATCTACGCAAAGCAAATATTAAATTACCAATTTTAATATTACACCCACAAATCGAAAATTTTGAAAGCTTAATTCATTATAATTTAGAGCCTAACTTATATAATTTTAGATCTTTAGAACAGTTTATCACCCTTGCTCATAAAACAAATTTAAAAAATTACCCAATACATATTAAAATTAATTCGGGTATGAATAGGTTGGGTTTTAAAGAAAATGATCTCGAAAAACTAGTTTCCATTCTTCAAAATTTAGAAAATTTAAAAGTGGTTTCCTATTATTCTCATTTGGCTGCCAGCGAAGACGAAAATGAAAAAGAATTTACCAACAACCAAATTAATTTATTTAATAAAGTCACACATTATTTAGATAAGTATTTAAAATACAAACCATTAAAACATATTGCAAATACTTCTGGTATTCTTAATTTCGCTAATTCGGAATTTGATATGGTTCGCTTAGGTATTGGTTTTTATGGTTTTGGAAACGATATTTTGGAAACAACAAAACTAAAAAATGTATGTAATTTAAAAACTAAAATATCGCAAATTCAACTCCTTGAAAAAGGAGAAACCGCTGGTTATAATAGAAAATTTATAGGTAAAGAAAATACAAAAATTGGGATAATCCCTTTAGGGTATGCTGATGGATTAAATAGAAATTTAGGATCTTCTATTGGCTCTGTTTATATCAAAAACCAAAAAATTCCAATTACTGGAACAATTTGTATGGATATGACTACGATAGACCTTAGCGGAGTTAATTGTGAGGAAGGAGATGAAGTAATTATTTTTAACCACCAAGATCATATACTTGATCTCGCCAAGAAAACGACAACGATTTCTTACGAAATACTGACCTCTATTTCACAAAGGGTTAGAAGAAAAATAATCTAATCTATTTTTACTATATTCGCTTTTAACTAATCATAAATATTTTAAAAATGTTAAAAGAATTTAAAGAGTTTGCTCTAAAAGGTAGCTTACTTGATATTGCTGTAGGTTTTGTAATGGGTGCTGCATTTAAAAGTGTAGTTACTGCGTTTACTGCTGGTATTGTTTCACCATTAATTGGTTTAATCTTTAATGCTAATTTTAAAGACCTAAAATGGATTGTTAAAGAAGGTGTTGCTAATACTGATGGTGAAATTGAAGGTGCAATAGCTGTACTTTATGGTGAATTTATGACTACGGTTATCGACTTTGTTATTGTTGCTTTTGTAATGTTTTTAATTGTTAAAGCAGTAAATAGTACGAAAAGAAAAGAGGAAGAAGCTGCTCCTGCTCCTGCTGGTCCAACCCAAGAAGAATTACTTGGAGAAATTAGAGATTTATTGGCTAAAAAATAAGTGTTTACTATTTTTTACTCTCATAAACTTCAGCAATAGACGGTGTGTTGTTTGCTTTTTCTAAAAGCTTCAATACATCGTTTTTTGTTACTTTACCCGTTTCTAAAACTTTAAAATAAACACCACTTTTAGATGTGTTCCAAAATTGCTTGATTACTTTGGCATCTTGAAACCGTATGCCTAATTTAACACAAGGTTGTCTAGGTTTACTAACTTCTAGTTTACATGCTCCTAATTGATAAATACTACCAACAGTTAATTCTTCTTCTAATAAATCAGAAATGGTTAAATTTTCTCCGAACATGCCATAATTAAATTCTAAATTAGGGTATAAACCTTTCCAATACTTATAATGATTTTCGCCATAAGCATAAACTGCCTGATCTATACCGCCATGATATTTTCTGTCAATTACATCATCATTAACCACAACTTCTTTTCCTAAAAAAATAGATTCTTCAACTGGATATTTATAAATACCTGTAACATAGGTTTTATTTTTCCAAGTTACAGTTTTCTTTTTTCCAATATTTACCGATATTACTTTCATTGGTTATCATTAACTTATTGAAGCATTAATTTATTAGCAATTTTTCTATCATTTGATAGACGAGGTATCTTATTTTGACCGCCCAATTTACCAACCGATTTCATATAAGTTTTAAATCCGCCTTTAGTAACTGCACGTATTTTTAGAGTTTGCAAAATTTTTCCTTCTAGCAAATCCAAATAGTATGAATTTTGTTTTTGCATGACTAAATCTACTTTTTTAGCTAATTCTATTAGATTTTCTGGTGTAGTATCAAACTCTATAAACCATTCGTGATAAGGCAATTCTCCTTCTGGCGAATTTACTTGTGGTGCTACTGTAAATTCATTAATTTTAATTGGAGTACCTTCTATAGCTTCTTGTAATGCGTTTTCAACTTCTTTGGCAATCACATGTTCGCCAAATGCTGAAATAAAATGTTTTATTCTTCCTGTTACAATAATTCTGAATGGTTTTAATGAAGTAAACTCAACAGTATCGCCAATATTATACGCCCAAAGTCCTGCATTGGTTGAAATAATCATTACATAGTTAACTCCTAATTTCACGTCGGCAATGGTAATTCTGGTTGGGTTTTCTTCAAAAAATTGATCCGCTGGAATAAATTCGTAAAAAATTCCACTATGCAACAACAATAGCATTCCCAATTTTTTATTCGTTTTATTTTGTTTGTCTTGATATGCAAAAAACCCTTCTGAAGCAGGGAACAACTCAATAGAATCTACTTTTTTACCAATTAAATTCTCCATATTTTGACGGTATGGTTCATAATTTACACCACCATAAACAAAGAGGTTAAATTTTGGGAAAATTTCACTTACTGTTTTCCCTTCTTTCTCAATCAGTTTTTCGAAATACATTTGTACCCATGATGGTATTCCGCTTATTAAGCGCATATCTTCAACAACTGTTTCTTCAACTATTGTATTTATTTTGGTTTCCCAATCGTCAATACAATTGGTATTCCAAGTTGGCATACGGTTTTTTTGTAAGTATTTAGGAACATAATGCGCTACGATTCCCGAAAGGCGACCTGTATTTATAAAATCTGTATCGTCAATTTCTGGACTTCCTTGTAAAAAAATCATTTTGCCATCTACAAAATCTGCATTTCCAGTTTCGGCAATATAAAGTAACAATGCTTCTTTTGCTGCCGCTATTTGATATGGCATAGACTCTTGGGTTATTGGAATATATTTTGCTCCTGAAGTTGTACCCGATGTTTTGGCAAAATAGATAGGTTTGCCTTGCCATAAAACATCTTTTTCACCCTTTTTAACTCTTTCAACATAAGGTTTTAATGCTTCGTAATCTCTAACGGGAACCTTCGATTTGAAATCTGCATACGATTTTATATTTTCAAACTGATGATCTTTACCAAAAGCTGTGTTTTTAGCTTTTAAGATTAAATTTTGAAATACCTTGTCTTGAGTTTCAATAGGTTTTGCAGCCCATTGATAAACTCTTTTTGAAATTTGTTTGGCGTATATTTTTGAAAAAAATGACTTTAACACGATATATTATTTAATAAAAAAATGAAATAGTTTTACTTAAAGTTAATATAGTTTGATGGGTTTACAGGATAACCATCATTCCAAAGTTCAAAATGTAAATGAGGCCCTGTTGAGAAAGTACCTGTTGACCCTGCGCTTGCAATTACCTCACCCGATTTTACCAATTCTCCTTGTTCTTTATAAATAGTTGCGTTGTGTTTATAAACCGAAATAAAATCTTGTGCATGTTCAATAATTACCACATAACCTGTGTCGGCTGTAAAGCCTTTAAAAATAATAGTGCCATCAGCTACAGCTTTTACAGGTGTGTTTTTATCAACCGCAAGATCAATTGCATAATGATTTTCATTGGTATTATAATCTTGTGTAATTGTTCCTTTTATTGGTGTGGTAAAAACAATATCGGTGTTTTTAGTGGCTTGTTCAAAAACACTAAACCTATCTTCTTGCTCTACTTCTTCTCTAAAAGCAGAATCGACTGCTGTTGGAGCAAAATCTATTTTTTTTATACTCAATTGTTGTAAAACTGAATCTTTATTAAAAATAACTCTTTTGATTTCTCCTTTTAAAACCTGTTGAATGTTTTCAATGTACAAATCATTTACAGCAAGTGCTTGATTTAAAGAGTCAACTTTATAAACCAAATTGGTTGCATCTTTTTTTAATTCGGTAGATGAATAACCTTGAATATACTCCTTTAAAGGCGTATAAATAATAAGCAAAAACGTTAGAGCAATTAAAAGTACAGAAAATATTCCTCCATAAACAAAAGCATTTAATCGGTTTAATTTGAACGAAAATCTCTCTTCAAAAGTATCTTCATTTAAAACGACAAAACGATATTTATAAGTTAATTTTTCTTTAAGTTTATTTTTTAATTTATTATTCTTCATTCTTTTTTCAAATACTAAGGCAAATATACATTTTTTTTGACCTTAGCTTATTTGAACTATTTAGCTAAGAATTGTTGCGGATTAAATACAACACGAATTCTCCGCTATTTATTATTTTATAAATATACACTTACCCTTGAATTAAGCCAAAAAATCGTAATGATTTCTTAGCCGTTCTAGGCTTACTTTTCTTTATTAGTCTCTTTTATTTAAGAATTTGCATTCATTACAATAGTCCCTATTATTCCTATTATATTTCCTGCCATATGAACAATTATTGCATAAGCATTATTATTATATTTTTCTTGATAATAACCTGCAATAATCCCCAATAGTGATGGTGCGATTACCATTCCAATGGTAAAGATTAAACCTTTGTTAAAATTGAAAGGAAGTATATGAAACAAACCAAACATTATGGCACTTATTATTACAGCAAAACTAACTTTTCTTTTAAGTACTGATATTCCTTTATTTTTTAGTGGCTTCAAGATATTCAATAAAAACCCTCTAAAAAGCATTTCCTCTGCAATAGAGGCATAGAGAAAAACAAATATTATTATCTGAAATACTGAAAGATTAGAGGTTGGTATTTTTATTTCCGGACTACTACCTCCGCTGCTAATTATCAAAGTAATACTCATTATTATTGACGACAATATGCTTACCAGAAGTCCTAATCCAATGGGTTTTAACAATGTTTTAAATTTTGGCAATTCAATTCGATAATTCACATATTTTTTAAATAAATAAATTGATGAAATTGATGAAAGGAACAAAATTGTATGTAATACAAAAGAATGTGGAATAAAATCAATCTTTAAGTTTATTAAATCTCCATATATTGATGCCACAAAGGCAATTAAAACCGTAACAATTATTCCAATTATTAATATTTTATTATCCTTCATTTTTTCATAATTTTCTATATTTTCAGAATGACGTACAGCAAATAATAATCTATGAAACTTTTTAATTAAACCTAAAACCAATTCCTAAACCAAAAGATAAAGGGTTTATCTTTACTTTTTCTACTACATCTTCAACATTATAATCGGGGCAAGGTATTGCCATTTGTGATTTTGATGGGGTGCCACACCAACCATGATAAATCGTCATATCTGTTGAAATGAATTTTTGTTTAATATCAAAATTGAAAAACCATCTATTATTAATTTCATAATCTATACCTCCTTGTAAAGCAAAACCAAATGTACTGTCAAATTCGCCACCATCTACTCCTCCTAAAAGCTCTTCTCCTTTCACGTTAAAAAAAGTATAGTTTATTCCTGCGCCTAAATAAGGTTTAAATTTTTTTAAATAAAAATGGTATTGAAAATTTAAATTTAAAGGAGTTATTAGAACATCTCCTATACGGTATCTGTGTTGTTAAAAATCACTATATTGAATTTTTGACTCATGACTTGAGCCTCCTAAAGTAAATTCTGTTGAAATGTTTTTATTGAAAAAATAGTTTATTCCAATTTCAAACCCAAATGCATTAGACATGGTTAAGTTACCTCCTTCAATTTGATCACTTTCATTAGGTAACACATTTATAACGTTTAATTGTATATCCCATTTTGAATTACTATCATTTTGTGCATTTAATGTAGAAATAATTAAAATAAAAAAGAGTAGTGTTTTAAGTTCTGTTTTAATTGATAATTGTATTAAAAATAATTTAATAAAATTACCTATAAAAATTCATTTCGTCTATATATTGCCAAACTGTATTTGGTAACAATGGTGTCACGTTTTTTTTATCCTTTATACATTTTCTGATAAAAGTAGATGATATTTCTACAATTGGCGCATTAACAAAATGTACTTTTGGATACTTTTGAAATTTGGATTCCATTTTCTTCTCATAAACTCTAGGGTAAACATAAATCTCGTGATTTTTCAAGATCACCTCATAGTTTTTCCATTTATGGAAAGACTGTAAATTATCTTCTCCCATAATCAAGCTAAACCTATATTTTGGGTGTTTTTCATATAAATGGATAAGGGTATCTACGGTATAATTTGGCTGTTCTAAAGTAAATTCTATATTTGAGGGTTTTAGTTTTGGATAACCTTCTGTTGCTCTAGAAACCATTTGATAACGATGATTGTCGGCCAATAAAGTGCTTTTCTTTTTAAACGGATTGTGTGGTGTTACAACAAACCAAACTTCATCTAAATCAGAAAATTCTGCCATATGATTTGCAATAATCATGTGGCCTATATGAATGGGGTTAAAAGTTCCAAAATACAATCCTATTTTCATACTTATTTTGTACTTAAAAACCTATAGGGTTTTGAAAACCATATAGTAAAATATTTATTTTTTAATAAAACCTCCAACCAAAATTTCAGCTTCTTTTTTAGCGGTTTCTAAATTATCATTTACTAAAATAACATCAAAATCTTTTGCAAATTTAAATTCTCGTTCTGCTTTAGCTACGCGTTCTTTAATTTTTTCTTCTGTATCGGTTTGTCTATTTCGTAATCTTTTTTCCATTTCTTCAATAGAAGGTGGTTGTACAAAAACTGCTAAGGTTTGTTCGGGAAACTTTCTTTTAATTCGCATTCCACCAATCACATCAATATCAAAAATAGCATGTTTCCCATTGGCCCAAATTCTTTCTACTTCCGACTTTAATGTACCGTAAAAATTATTTTGATATACTTCTTCCCATTCAATAAACTCCCCTTTATTTATCTGATTTTTAAAATCTTCTAAAGTGATAAAGTGATAATCTTCACCATCAATTTCTTTACCTCTTCGCTCTCTTGAAGTTGCAGATATTGAAAAATCTAAATGCAATGCCTTTTGTTTCAATAAATGATGTACAATCGTTGTTTTACCCGATCCTGATGGTGCCGAAAAAACAATAAGTTTACCCTTATTTTTATGCATTATTACAAAACATTTAGCAATTGCTCTTTTATTTTTTCAAGCTCATCTTTCATTTGCACAACCATTTTTTGCATGGGTGCAAAATTTGCTTTTGAACCAATGGTATTTATTTCTCTACCAATTTCTTGGGATATAAAACCTAATTTTTTACCATTAGAAACACTTGATTCCAATTCTTCTAAAAAATACTTTAGATGATTACTTAGTCTAACTTTTTCTTCTGTAATGTCTAATTTTTCTAGATAATATATCATTTCTTGCTCAAAACGATTTTCATCAAAAGTAACTTTTAATTCGGCAATCGCCTTTTGCAATCTATCTCTAACTGCTTGTAGCCTTTCACTATCTAATGTGATTACATCTTCTAAGTTATTTTTGATAGTATCAATTCGGAAAACAAAATCTTTTTTTAAAACCTCTCCTTCATCATTTCTAAAATCTTGTAAATGATTAATCGCTACATCAATATTCTTTTCAATTTCATGCCATTCATCTTCATTTAGTTCTTCACGTTCTGTTTTTAAAACATCTGGTAAACGCATTGCAACCGAAAGTACATCTGAATTTGTATTTAATTCATTCAATTGCGCAATATAGTTTGAAACAACAGCGGTATTAATTTTTGTAGAAGTTTCTTCGGCTGTAGCCTCAATAAAAAAAGATAAATCTACTTTTCCTCTTGTTAATTCTTTTGCCAATTTCCGTCTTATAACAACTTCTTTTTCTCTGTAAATAGCAGGAATACGAGTATTTAAATCTAGATTTTTGCTATTGAGTGATTTTATTTCAATGGTTATTTTTTTAGAAGGTAATTGTAAAATAGACTTACCATAACCGGTCATTGATTGTATCATAAATAAAATTTAAAGTGTGCAAAGTTAATCAATTATTGGTCGAGTGTAGAGTGTTGTTTTATTAAATTATTTTTTTGCTAAGTTCTTTCTTCTTTTGGTTTTCTTGTAACCAAATAAACTCCTAAAAAAATAAGTAATGTTGCCATGATTTTTAATTGATCTATGGTATCACTTCCTACAATTAAAGCATAAGTGCTTGCAATTACAGGTTGTAAATAAATAAAGATACTCAGCGTTGTTGGTTTTAATTTTTTGATTGCAAACAAGTTAAACATATAAGTTAAAACCGTAGTAAATATTACAACAAACCCTATTTTATAAAGTGCTGAAGTTGGTAATGACACCCAATCTATTTGATTAAACTCTGAAAATCCAAACGGAATTACCATAAATAAACCAAATAAATATAACCATTTGGCCAGTGTTAATGGGTGATACTTTTTTGTAAGATTCTTTATCAAAATTAAATACATGGCATAAGATGATGCATTTACAAAAACTAATAAATTACCTAGTGTAGCATTAGTAGCTGTATTTTGATCTTTTCCATAAGCGATTAAAAGTATCGCTCCAAACATACCTATAAAAATACCTGCTAATTTTTTTTTAGTTGCTTTTTCTTTTAAAAATATGGTGGCAAATGTTAAAACCATAATTGGTGATGTTACCATAATAACTGATGCACTTATGGGGGTTGTCATGCTTAATCCTTTAAAAAAAGCAAGCATATTTAAAGCAATTCCAAAAATTGAAGCAACAAATATTCTTACATAATCGCGAGTGGCAATTTTTTCTTTTTTTATAAAACTGCCTACAATCCAAAAAACTAGAGATGCACCAAAAACTCTTATTAATATAAATCCATAAGGCTTTATATAATGAGGCATTACTTCTTTAGCAACCGTAAAACTTACACCATAAATTATTGCCGCTAAGAACGCTAATAAAAATGCAACATTTCTAGAACTCATTTTTTAAATTATTTATAATTAACCAATTTTAATTATTTTGTAAATAATAGAGTAACAAAAAAACCACGAATAAAATCCGTGGTTCCTATTTAATACAATCTTGGATTATTATTTACCGCTTTCGTATCGTTTTGAAACTTCTTCCCAATTAATCACATTAAAAAATGCATTGATATAATCTGGTCTGCGGTTTTGATAATTTAAATAATAAGCGTGTTCCCAAACATCTAATCCTAAAATTGGTGTTCCGTTACAACCAGAACCCGCCATTAATGGATTATCTTGATTTGGTGTAGAACAAACTTCTACTTTACCACCTTTATTTACACACAACCAAGCCCAACCAGACCCAAAACGAGTTGCTGCGGCTTTTGAAAAGGCATCTTTAAATGCTTCAAATGAATCAAAAGCTTCATTAATTGCACTTGCAACTGCTCCTGTTGGCTCACCTCCGCCATTAGGCGACATTACTTGCCAAAAGAGATCGTGATTATAAAAACCACCTCCATTATTTCTAACAGCTGCGTTATTCATGTCTAAATTTACAAGAATATCTTCAATAGATTTTCCTTCTAAATCTGTTCCTGCAATCGCATTATTTAAATTAGTTGTATATCCGTTATGGTGTTTACTATGATGAATTTCCATAGTTCTTGCGTCGATATGAGGCTCTAAAGCATCATAAGCATATGGTAATTTTGGTAATTGAAATGACATAATATTATGATTTTAAATAGTTAAAATTATTTTAATCAAAGATACATATTATTAAAAGCAAAAAACCACTTTAAACAATAGAAAATTATTATCTACAAATTGGTATAAATATTATGTTCTCAATTTATGTAAAGCTGCTGCAACTGTATTATGTGAAACTGTTTTACCATCTAACTGTTTGGTAACAATTTCTTTCTCATGCAAATTAGCTTCCAACTGATTTAAAATATTCATCAAATGCATTTTCATATGCCCTTTTTGAATTCCTGTAGTTGTTAATGCTTTTAAAGCTGCAAAGTTTTGTGCCAATCCCGCTACGGCAATAATTTGCATTAATTCCTTTGCGGAAGGGTTTTGTAATATTTCAAGAGAAAGTTTTGCCAAAGGGTGCAATTTGGTTAAACCACCAACTGTTCCTAAAGATAATGGAATCTCAATCCAGAAATAAAATTTACCGTTTTCAATTTTTGCGTTGGTTAGACTTTTATACTTTCCGCTTCTAGCTGCATAAGCATGGGCTCCAGCGGCAACAGCTCTAAAATCATTGCCCGTTGCCAAAACAACAGCATCAATTCCATTCATTATTCCTTTATTATGTGTTACGGCTCTATAAGGTTCAACATTTGCTATCTCAACTGCTTGAATAAATTTTTGTGCATAATACTCTGCATTTTCAGAGAAAAAATCTTCAATATCACAATTTACTTCAGCCCTAACCAAACACTCAGGAACATAGTTAGATAGAATACTCATTACTATTTTAATATCATCATTCTTAAATGCTTCGGCTATTGCCTCCAAACAAGAATTTATAAAATTTGCACCCATACTATCGGCGGTTTCAAAAGTAACATGCAATTGATAATAGTTTTCTAAATCGGCAGTTTTATTGCGAAGTTCAATATCTAAAATACCTCCTCCTCTTTTTCGCATATTTTCGGTAATGGTTTTTGTAGCCGCAAATAATTGTTCTTTTATTTGATTAAAATATTTCTTTAAATCTTCATATTCACCATCAAACATAAAATGTACTTGACCAACTTTTATAGTCGAAATAACATTCGTTTTAAATCCGCCACGTGTACTCCAAAACTTTGCAACCAAAGATGCTGCTGCAACAACCGAACTTTCTTCAATTGCCATTGGAATTGCATATGGTTTATTATTAATTATAAAATTGGGTGCTATTGCATAGGGAACATAAAAATTAGAAATTGTATTCTCAATAAATTCATCGTGTAATTGCTGTAATTTTTCACTTTGGTTATTATATTGATTCAAAGTTTTGATTCCGTCATTTACATCTGTAAAAAAATTATTTGCAAGCCATTCAATTTTTTCTTCTTTGGTTAATTTTGAAAATCCTGTTATTGTTTTTGACATTTATTCTAATTTTTCACTTGCAAAGGTAAACAATACAAGTATAAATTTTTGTGAAGTAAATTTAAAGAAACTAATCTAGCGCTTCCAAATATCTAAGAAATTGTGTTAATATTAATTTTTTCATTATTTATTAACTTGATTTTTTACAATAGTTATAATGTTAAAGCGAATTATTTCTATAAAGTTTGCAATTAAAATCATAAAATAATCAATAAAATTTCCGTAAACTTGGCAAATTATTATATTCAAATATCTACAATGAAAAAAATATTTTTTCTTTTTCTAATTTCAACAACCACACTTTTAGCACAAAAACAAGATATTACTTTAGAAGACATCTGGGTTAATGATACATTTAAAACGGAAGGTTTGGAATCTTTTCACGCCATGGGAAATGGTGATTTTTATACCATTTTAAACCACAACCAAAGTGGTACCTATTTAGATAAATATGATTATGCAACCCTAAAAAAAATAGAAACAATTGTTTCTGGTAATGACCTTGCTGGAATAAAATATTTTGACGATTATACTTTTAGCAAAGATGAAACCAAATTAATTATTGGTATAAATTTAGAAAAAATTTACCGCCATTCTCAAGTAGGTAAATACTATATTTATGATTTAGATTCTAAAAAATTAGAGTTAATATCTGATCAATCGATTCAAGAACCAACTTTTTCTCCAGACGGTAAAAAGGTTGGTTTTGTTTTTCAAAATAATTTGTATGTCAAAAATTTAGAAGCTTCAAAAACCACTCAAATAACTTTTGATGGAGTAAAAAATAAAATAATAAACGGTATTACCGATTGGGTTTACGAAGAAGAGTTTGCTTTTGTAAGAGCTTTTGACTGGAATAGTGCTTCTGATAAAATTGCATTTATCCGCTTTGACGAAAGTGAGGTACCTGAATTTTCTATGGATGTTTACGGCGAAGAATTATATCCAAACAAACAAACTTTTAAATACCCAAAAGCAGGTGAAAAAAACTCAACAGTTAGTCTGCATCTTTATAATTTAAATACCAAAAAAAGTGGGGAAATAAAACTATCAAATGCCAAACAAGATTATATTCCTAGAATTAAATGGACAAAAGAACCAAATACGCTCTCTGTTATTACTCTAAATCGTCATCAAAATAATTTGAATTTATTATTTGTTGATGGTAACTCTTTGAAAAGCACATTAGTTTTAAACGAAAAAGATGCTGCTTATGTTAACATTACTAATGATCTAACTTTTTTAGATGACAATAGTTTTATTTGGACAAGTGAAAAAGATGGTTTTAACCACATTTATCATTATAATAAAAATGGTAAATTAAAAAATCAAATTACCAAAGGAGCATGGGAAGTAACTAAATATTATGGTTTTGATAATAAAACCAATCGTATTTTTTACCAATCTACAGAAGAAGGGTCTATAAATAGAAGTATTTATACAATTGGAATTTCAGGAAAAAACAAACAAAAACTAAGTAAATCTATTGGTAATAATAGTGCTGCTTTTAGTAATAGTTTTAATTATTTTGTAAATACTTTTTCGAGTACAAATACTCCTCCTCTATACACTTTGGTGGATGCTAAATCTGGAAAAGAAATTCAGGAAATTAAAAACAACTTCAATTTATCTGAAATATTAACCAAATATAATTTATCTCCTAAAGAATTTTCTACTATTAAAACAAAAAATGGTGAGTTTAATATGTGGATGATCAAACCAAATGACTTTGATAAGAAAAAAGAATATCCTCTTTTTATGTATCAATATTCTGGTCCAGGCTCACAATCTGTAAAAAATACTTGGAATAATTCAAAAGATTATTGGTATTATATATTAGCCAAAGAAGGCTATATTATTGTTTGTGTTGATGGTAGAGGAACTGGTTTTAAAGGTCGTGATTTTAAAAAAGTAACCTATAAAGAATTAGGTAAATATGAAATTGAAGATCAAATCGATGCGGCGAAAGAACTTGGAAAACGTAATTATATCGATGCCAATAGAATTGGTATTTGGGGTTGGAGTTATGGTGGCTATATGAGTTCTTTAGCAATTACAAAAGGAGCTGATGTTTTTAAAATGGCAATCGCTGTTGCGCCAGTTACTTCATGGCGTTTTTATGATTCGGTTTATACCGAAAGGTATATGCAAACACCTCAAGAAAACCCAAGTGGGTATGACGAAAATTCGCCCTTGAATTTTGCAAGTTTGTTAAAAGGCGATTATTTACTGATTCATGGTACTGGCGATGACAATGTACACGTACAAAATTCTATGCGAATGGTAAATGCATTAATCGAAGCTAATAAACAATTTGATTACTTTAGTTATCCAGATAGAGCACACGGTATTTACAAAGGAAATAACACAAGACTCCATCTTTTCAAAAAAATGACTAATTTTATCGACAATTCATTAGGAGAACCTGATAATAAAGAACTTCAAATAAAAAAATAATTTAAAATCAATTGTATATATGTCAACAACTACATTAAAACCACATCAAAGAGAGCTATTTGGTCATCCTATTGGACTTTATTTCTTATTCTTTACTGAAATGTGGGAGCGTTTTTCATACTATGGTATGAGAGCATTATTAACACTTTATTTAGTGGAAAAAACTACAAATGAAAACCCAGGGTTAGGTTGGACTGCTTCTGAATCTATTATGCTTTATGGATGGTACACCATGTTAGTATATATTGTATCTATTCCTGGAGGAATAATTGCTGATAAAATTTTAGGTCAAAAAAAGGCAGTTATGTATGGAGCTATAATTCTTGTTGCTGGTCATAGTATTTTAGCTATTGAAGAAATGTGGGCTTTTTATTCTGGGCTTGCTTTAATTATAGCTGGTGTGGGAATGTTAAAACCTAATATTTCGACAATGGTTGGTGGTTTATATCAAAAAGGCGATATAAGAAGAGATAAAGGATTTAGTATTTTTTATATCGGAATAAACTTAGGTTCATTATTGGCAACTTTTATAGTTGGGTATGTTGGTGAAAAAATTGGTTGGCATTATGGCTTTGGTCTTGCTGGAATAGGGATGCTTTTGGGGTTAATTGTATATATGTATGGACAAAAATATTTAGCTCACGTTGGAAATAAAACTACTGAAGATGAAAAAAAAGATCAAGTATCTATTTCTCAAATATTTTTAGAATTAACAAAATCGCCTAAACAATTTGGAATTGTTATTGTTATGGTAATTTTTTCAATTTACTTTGGGGGGTTCGTTTTAACAGGAGTTGACCATTGGGCTTATGTTGCATTATTTATTTTCTTATCACTTGTTGTAGGAATGCTATTAATGATTTATAAAAGTCTAAGAAACCAAGTTGAAAAAGATAGATTTTTAGTCGTTTTACTCTCCTTTTCAATTGTTATTGTTTTTTGGGGAGCTTTTGAACAAGCAGGAGGATTAATGAGTATTTATACAAAAACAAAAACAGATAGAATGCTATTTGGTTGGGAAATTCCAGCAACATGGTTTCAAAGTTTAAATGCAGGGTTTATTATTTTATTAGCCGTTGCAGTCGCTAATTTTTGGGCAAAAAGAAAACTAAAAAGTAAAGAAGCTTCGTCTATTTTTAAAATGGCAACTGGGACTATGATTATGGGAATAGGGTTTGTTTTTATGGTTTTTGCAGTAAGAGATTATGAAGCAAATGGAGCTTCAGCAATGTACTGGTTAGTATTCGCTTATTTATTTCATACCATTGGAGAGCTTTCTTCTTCGCCTGTGTCTTTATCTTTTGTAACTAAATTAGCACCTGTAAGATATGCATCCCTTATGATGGGTTTATATTTTGCATCTACAGGGTTAGGTAATAAAGTAGCTGGTGTTTTAGGTGAAAATGCTTCTGAATTTGGAGAATACACCATATTTATAGGTATAACTATTTTCACCGTTATTTTTGGCTTCCTTGTTATAGCTTTGCTTAAACCCTTAAAAAGGTTAACCCATGGCGCCGAAGATAATGAGCATGAATTTAACGAAACAGAATTATTAGAAAAAGAATCTGAAATTGCATAATAAATTAACAACCTTGTAAATTAGTTTTAGAGGTTATGGTGTTTTGGATGGCTAGCTTTGTCACGGGTAATTATTTAGTCGGAATGCCAAATGTTAAATTTCATAAATTTGATTTTAAGTTACACCTCTTAATTATGGTGTTGATGCTTGGTTTAACAATATTATTATTCTTAGTATCACCTATATTAAATAAAGCAATGGAAGGAATACACTAACAATAATGAATAAATTAAAATAAATAACTTATAAACCCTATTAAAAATTTTGATAGAGTTTGTTTTTAAATACTATCGATATGAGTAAAGAAAAAAAATCATTTTTACAGGTCATGAGTTCTTATCCTAAAAGTTTTTGGGTTGCAAGTATCATGGAGCTATTTGAACGTTGGGCTTGGTACGGTCTTTTTGCAGTTTTAGCCTTGTATTTAACCGGTTCAACAGATGAGGGTGCTTTAGGTTTGACCCACACTGAGAAAGGTCAAATAATGGGTTTTGTTACAGCAATTTTATATTTGTTACCGCTATTTACAGGAGTTGTAGCTGATAAAATTGGTTATAAGCTTTCATTGATTATTGCCTATATAATGCTTATAACAGGTTATTATTTTATGGGAGAAGTGACCTCCTACTCAAGCGTATTCCTCGTATTTTTATACGTTGCAGTAGGTGCTGCTATATTTAAACCTGTAGCTTCTGCAATTATAACTAAATCAACTGATGAATCAAATTCAACACTTGGATTTGGAATCTTTTATATGATGGTAAATATTGGAGGGTTTATTGGTCCTGCTTTTTCATCAACTTTAAGAACACAATATGGTTGGAAGATTGTTTTTATTCAGGCTGCAATTGTAATATTTATTAATTTATTAATCGTAATATTTTTCTTTAAAGAGCCCAATAGAGTTAAAAATGAAGAGTCCATTGGAGAAGCCTTAAGGGGTTCTATCAAAAATATTTGGGAAGCTTTAAAAGACACTAAACTAACTGTTCTCCTTATAATTATGGTGGGATTTTGGACTATGTTCAATCAATTATTTTACACACTCCCAACATTTATTGAAGATTGGATAGATACTGCTGCTTTACATGATTCTATAGCTGAAATTTCTCCTTGGTTAGCAAGTTTTATGAGTGGAGGTGGTACATCTGTTAATCCTGAAATGCTTATTAATATTGATGCGGGATCAATAGTACTTTTACAATTATTAGTTTCATATTATGTTTTAAAAATGCGCCATGTTAGCGCAATGATAACAGGGTTTATTATTGCAGCTATAGGTATTGGTATCACTTTTTATACCGGTAACGGATTATTTACAATTTTAGGAATCGTTATTTTTGCTATTGGTGAAATGATGACTAACCCAACATTTTCTTCATTTATTGCTTTAATTTCTCCAAAAGGTAAGGAAGCACTATATATGGGGACCTATTTTTTGCCTGTATTTGCTGGTAACTTTTTTACAACTTTCATTTCAGGTAATTTATACCAAGCTTGGTCTGATAAATTAAGCTTATTACAAACAGAAATGAGTAAAAGAGCTATTGATATGCCTGAAATAACCAAAGATTTTACTAAAAATGACTATTTTTCTTTGGCATCAGAAAAGTTAAATATGACCCAAAATCAAGTGACTCAAATGATTTGGGATATTTATCAACCTAACAAAATTTGGTATGTAATTGTAGGTATTGGTATTGTAACTATTTTGGCTTTATTTATTTATGATAGGTTAGTTGTTAGACCAAAAGAAAAACAAATTGTTAATTCATAAATTCTAATAATCTATTATGTCAGATTACGTACAAGGAAGTGACCAACCCCAAATATTAGGACACCCTATAGGCTTGTTTGTATTATTCTTTACTGAAATGTGGGAACGTTTTTCATACTATGGTATGCGTGCTCTGTTGATTTTATTTTTAGTAGCAAAAGTTGGTGATAATGGTTGGGGCTGGAGCAGAGGAGAAGCCTATGCACTTTACGGCTGGTATGTAATGTTAGTTTATTTTATGCCCTTACTAGGCGGATGGTTGGCTGATAATAAATGGGGACATGTGAAAACTGTTATTGTTGGTGCTTCTATCATAACTTTAGGTCATGCTTCTATGGCTGTATCTGACCTGCAAATGGGTATAGATCTGAAATCTGTTTTTTATTTGGGTTTGTTCTTAATTATTTTGGGTACTGGTTTATTTAAGCCTAATATGTCATCTATTGTTGGGAAAATGTATCCGCCACAAAGCGAAAAAAAAGATGGTGCATATACTATTTTTTATATGGGTGTAAACTCTGGAGCTTTTATCGGTACACTACTTGTTGGTTGGATTGGAGAAACTTTTAGCTGGACATGGGGGTTTGGCCTTGCGGGCATTTTTATGTTTTTTGGCTTATTACAGTTTTATTTTGCTCGTGAAGTCTTCGGGAAAGCAGCATCAGAGCCTAAACCAAAAGAAAAAAATCTTTCAAAAGAAGAAAAAGAACAAGATGTTCCTTTTACAAAAAAAGACATAATCCTTACAAGTATTGGAGGATTCTTATCAATTTCTTGGATAATTGATGGTTTATATTCGGTAGTAACAAGAGGAAAACATTTTTTAAGTCAGAATCTATTTTCATTTGATGCCTTTGGTTCTTTTATTCCAATTGATATGTCAACTATCTTTTTCTTATTGTCATTGGTGTTTTTTATCGCTTTAGGGGTATCACGATTACAACGTTTCCAAACTATTGAAAAAGATCGCCTAAAAGTAATTTTTATTATTGCTTTTTTTGTGATTTTCTTTTGGGCAAGTTTTGAGCAAGCAGGTACCACAATGAATATTTTTGCTAGAGATTATACCAATAGAACTTTATCAGGAAACTGGGGTTTATTTTATAAAATTATTGATTTTATATTATCCATTGCCCCAATGTTGGTATTAACCTGGGTAATCTACAAATTAGGAAAAGCCATTATTAAAAAGTACCCTTTAACTATATTATTTACTTCTATAAGTTTTATAATTATTTGGGGATTGGTTATTTATCGAGTTTATGATAAGATAACAGGTACTTCTGCTTTAGTAGATACATCTTGGTTTCAAATACTTAATCCTGTATTTATTATTTCATTAGCTCCGCTTTACTCTAAAATTTGGGAAAAGTATAAATTTTCGGGACCTCAGAAATTTTTTGGAGGATTAACATTTCTTGCTTTGGGCTTTGGAATGTTAGCCATTGGCGCTTCCAGTATTCCGGCAGGAGCAAAAACAGCTTCTGTAAGTATGGTGTGGTTGTTATTAGCCTATTTTTTGCACACCATGGGAGAATTAGCTGTAGCCCCAGTAGGCTTATCGTACGTAAGTAAATTAGCTCCGGCTCGTATGTTAGGTTTCTTATTTGGAATATGGTATGTTTTTACTGGGTTAGCCGGAAAACTAGCCTCTATCATGGCAGAATATTCTGATGGTATAGCTGAAAATGTTGGTTTTTCAGGATTTTTCTTAATTTTTACAATTATTCCTTTTATTGCAGGTTTAGTAATCTTAAGTCTTAACAAACCTATTAAAAGAATGATGCACGGAATTGATAAGTAAGTGATTAATGTTTCATACTTTTTTATTTTAAGAAGGCTTTTTGTAATTTCGGCATATCATTTACTACCAAGTAAACAAATTATTAAAAATATTATTTTTTATGAAAAAAGGAACTCTTTTAGTTTTAGCAATATTTATGTTGAGTCTAACTTCCAAAGCTCAAAATGACAAGATAAATTGGATGACGATGAATGAAGCGCTTTCAGCTCAAGCTCAAAATCCAAAAAAAATTATGATGGACGCATATACCAATTGGTGTGGACCATGTAAAATGTTAGACAAAAATACTTTTCAAAATCCTGATGTAGTGAAATTTGTAAATAAAAACTACTATGCCGTGAAATTTAATGCGGAAGGAAATGAAGCCATTACTTATAAAGATCAAGATTTTGCAAACCCAAATTACGATGCTTCAAAGGCCAATAGTAGAAATGCACAACATCAATTATCACAAGCTTTACAAATAACTGCTTATCCTACTATTATATTTTTTGATGAAAAAGGAAATACTATTTCACCTTTACCTGGTTATAAAACGCCTACACAATTAGAACTCTATTTAAAGCTCTTTTTGGCTGATGGTCATAAAAACATAACCTCTAAAGAAGATTGGGAAAAATATCAAAAAGATTTTAAGTCTGAGTTTAAGGGATAATAATCCTTTTGAATTAATTTTCACACACCCGATAACTATCTTCATAATTAAGTTAGTCAACGGGGTGAGTTGATTGTAGATATATAAGTTTTTTAATCTTTCTTATTACATATAGTTCAAATAATCCGTTTCTTTGCAAGAAACAGAATTGTGAATCTAATTAGTGTTGAAAATAT
>DAOUTI010000139.1 GCA_030626795.1 Flavobacteriaceae bacterium | reverse complement strand
TATCATAGAGGCAATAAATGCTGGGCAAGAAATTGAAAAAGTTTATATTCAAAAAGAATTAAAAGGAGAATTGGCTATTGCATTAAATAAATTGGTCAAAGAAAATAAAATCTCTACTAGTCATGTTCCTGTTGAAAAATTAAACAGACTTACTAAAAATCAAAACCATCAAGGTGCTGTTGCTAAAATATCTTCCATAACTTTTATTGATATTGAAGAAATCATTGAAAAAGTTATAGATCAAAATAAAATGCCGCTTTTTCTTTTATTAGATCAAATTAGTGATGTTCGTAATTTAGGGGCTATAATTCGTACTGCAGAATGCACTGGTGTTGATGCGATTATTATACCAACCCAAGGTAGTGCACCTATCAATGCAGATGCTATAAAAACCTCTGCAGGAGCAGCTTTTAAAATACCTATTTGTAAAGTGAATCATATTTTAGATGCGGTTTATCAATTAAAAGCAGTTGATATTCAAATTGTTGGTGTTACCGAAAAAACAAACACTTCACTATATGATATTGATTTCAAAAAACCAACCGCTTTGGTTATGGGATCGGAACATAAAGGGATCTCAAATTCAGTTTTAAAAATTTCAGATGCAAAAGGTAAAGTCCCCCTTTTAGGCGAAATTGAATCTCTTAATGTTTCTGTTGCTTGTGGTGTTGCTCTCTATGAAATTGTGAGGCAAAGACAACTTTAATTTGAAAATGAATTGATGTGATAATTTTCAAATTATCTCATCATTTTCAATTGGTGGATTAAAATTACCATCTTCATCAAACATCTTATCAAAATCATCTGGTTGATAATCTTCTTTTTCCCATGGATACTTAAATTTTTGAAGCCCTTTTTTTCGATAAAAAAAAGCAAAAATTAATCCGATAAGAAACCCAAACAAATGTCCTTCCCACGAAATTCCTTCTTTTACTGGTAAAATATACCAAATCATACTTCCATAAAGAAAAATAACGGCTAAAGCAACAGCAATAAGTCTGCTATTTTTTCTAAACACACCACTAAAAAATAGAAAGCTAAATAATAAATAAATTATACCACTTGCTCCAATATGATATGAACTTCGAGCAAAAATCCAAGTTAAAAATCCGCTAATTAAAGTCCCGTAAATAAGTATTTTTAAAGCAATACTTCTATAAAAATAAATTAATGCCAATAGCAATACAAAAAGTGGAATAGAATTATGATATAAATGCTTTATATCTCCGTGAATAAATGGTGAAAACACGATACCTCTTAATCCTTTAAAAGTTCTTGGATAAATACCATACTTATTAAAGTTATATCCATATTTCATTTCAAACCAAAAAACAATCCATAAAAACAAAACAAAATAAAGCGGTATTGCTAAAACAATTGGTGAGAATTTAAGATTTTGTGATCTTTCCATTTTCGATTATTAAAAATACTAAAATACAATATTTAACGTGAGTTCGACGTAACGAGCAAATTAACTACTAGAATATTAGAAGTTAACGTTTTGCGAAGGAGGTAAGACTGTGGCAATCTGTTTTTCAATGAAGAGACTGCCACATTTTACTGAAAAAAGTAAAATTCGCAGAGACGAATACAAATAAACTAGCTGACTGCAAGAATGTTATGATAACTTCATATATCGAACTCAGGTTTTAAACTTTTCGTGTTTTACTTTGTACTTTTAACTTTATACTTTTAACTTTGAAAAATGAATGAACCTTTAGCCGAAAGAATTCGCCCTAAAAACTTAGATGAATACATTAGTCAACAACATTTGGTTGGTAAAAATGGGGCATTGACCCAACATATCAAACAAGGCATTATACCTTCATTAATTTTATGGGGACCTCCAGGAATTGGCAAAACAACTTTGGCAAATATTATTGCTAAAGAATCTGGTCGACCATTTTATTCACTAAGTGCCATAAATTCTGGAGTCAAAGATGTTCGTGATATTATTGAAAAAGCAAAAAATAGTGGTGGATTATTTACGAGTAAAAATCCCATATTATTTATTGATGAAATTCATAGGTTTAGTAAGTCTCAACAAGATTCTTTATTGGGTGCTGTTGAAAAAGGCTGGGTTACTTTAATTGGTGCAACAACCGAAAACCCAAGCTTTGAAGTCATCCCTGCCCTACTCTCTCGCTGTCAAGTATATATTTTAAACGCTTTTGATAAAGAGGATTTGATCGCGCTTTTGAATCGCGCTATTGCGGAAGATGTATTTATTTCTAAGAAAAAAATTACATTAAAAGAAACGGATGCATTAATACAATTATCTGGCGGTGATGCACGGAAACTTCTTAACATTTTTGAATTAATTGTTACTGCTCAAGATGAACCTATTGAAATAACCAATGATTTAGTTATACAAAAGGTGCAAAAAAATGTAGTTCGCTATGACAAAACTGGCGAACAACATTACGATATTATTTCTGCATTTATCAAATCTATCCGCGGAAGCGACCCTAATGCAGCCGTTTATTGGCTTGCAAGAATGATTGAAGGTGGTGAAGATGTTAAATTTATTGCTAGAAGGTTATTGATTTTGGCATCAGAAGATATTGGTAATGCCAACCCTACTGCTTTAATATTAGCAAACAATACTTTTCAGGCAGTTGCTGTTATTGGTAACCCTGAATCGAGAATTATACTAAGTCAGTGTGTTATTTATTTAGCAAATTCGGCCAAAAGTAATACTTCTTATCAAGCGATTAATGCTGCGCAACAATTGGTAAAACAAACTGGAGATTTATCTATCCCACTACACTTAAGAAACGCACCTACCAAATTAATGAAGGATTTAGACTATGGCAAAAATTATAAATATGCCCATAATTATGATAATAATTTTGCTGAACAAGAATTTTTACCAGATGAAATAGCAAATACAAAATTGTATGAACCAAGTAATAATGCTAGAGAAAACAGCTTTAGAGATTTTTTAAAAAAACGTTGGAAGAATAAATATGGGTATTGAAATTTGGTTGTTGGTTGTTTTATTTTTGACAATTTAACTTTATACTTTCAACTTAAGACTATCGACTCCTGACTTTCGACTTACGACTTACGACTTTCTCAATACCACCTCTTTTTTTTCTTTTTTGAAGCTTCTGATTTTCTTCCTTTTTTATGCTTACTACCCTTCTTTTTATGCACTTCGGGTTTGGCTTTTGGGTCTAATGGATAAGGATGATTTTCTTCAACAAAAATATTATTATGAATTAATTTTTCAATACTCGCTACATAGCTCTTTTCATCTGCCGAACAAAAAGAATAAGAAACTCCTTCTTTACCAGCCCTACCAGTTCTACCAATTCGATGTACGTATATTTCGGGTAAATTTGGTAAATCAAAATTAATTACAGCATCCACATTTTTAACATCAATGCCACGAGCTGCGACATCGGTAGCAATTAAAATATCTACAGTGCCTTTTTTAAAGCTTTTTAAAGCTTCTTGTCTATCGGTTTGTGATTTATCACCATGAATACTATCGACATTATAATTGTTCTTCAATAAAGCTTTTTCAAGTTTATCTACACCAAATTTGGTTCTCCTAAAAATAATTACGCTTCCGCGGATGGTATTTCTTAAAAGATGCAAACAAAGTTCAATTTTTTTAGGCTTAGGAACATAATACAAAGTTTGATATACATTTTTTGTAACTACTGATGATGTTGTTACATCAACCATTTTAGGATTGTTTAAAATCGTGTTTGCTAACTGCACCACCTTATTTGGCATCGTTGCAGAAAATAAAAGTATTTGCTTTTGTTTTGGACAGCTTTTTTCAATTTTTAAAACATCTTCAATAAAACCCATATCTAACATCAAATCAGCTTCATCTAAAACAAGTGTTTCAATGTTTGCTAAATTTATTACATTTTGTTTAAATAGGTCTAATAATCTTCCTGGGGTAGCAATTAAAATATCAACTCCTTTTTTGAGTATTTCTTTTTGAGGTTCAATAGAAGCGCCCCCATAAACAACTGTTGATCGTAAATTGGTGTATTTACCGTAGTTTTTAAAATTTTCATCAATTTGTATTGCTAATTCACGAGTAGGACTTATAATTAATGCTCTTATTTTTTTTCCTTTTTTTGAAGCCTCTTGTTTATCAAAAAGTAACTGTAAAATAGGTAATGCAAAAGCAGCTGTTTTACCAGTTCCAGTTTGTGCCGATGCGATAACATCTTGTTTATTTAATATTAAAGGAATAGTTTCTTCTTGAATTAAGGTTGGTTTCTCGTAATTCTTCTCAATAATCGCTTTTAATATCGGTTTGTTTAAATGTAAATCTTTGAATTGCATAAAGGGATATTCTTTTTGCAAAGATAAACTATACCCATCACAAATCAATTAATTCTCATAGGCGGTATTTCTCCATTAAATACGCATAGATACTAGCATTTTTTTAGGTAGTTCAAAGCCAGCATAACTTATACCAGCCGAAGTTTATATAAACCTGTGTTCGACCTAAGGTTATAATAATATCCTATTGAAAAACCGAAAATACTAGTAATTAGTATTTCCGGTTTTTTGATTAAGCTATTTACAAATTTTTAGTCTATTTTATTTACCGCTAAGCTTAGGGCTATACTCCCAAATTTCATCCCAGCTATTTGAAAATGTATTTGACATTCCATCTAAAAATGCCTGCCATGAGCCATCACCGTGTACTTTTATAAAAGTCTCTTTGAACTTATCTGGTTTGTCTAATTCGGCCCAATTTTTCATGAAATTAACCGTTGCAATATGACGACCAATAGTATAGCCTTGTTGGAATTCGTTGCTATATACACCATAAGGGTTTTCACCGTCCATGGCTTTTACCGTTTCATTTATTTGCTTAAGTAGTCGGTTAATATTAGAACCTTTTCCTTTATTTACCTCGTGATATCTTATATTAAGTAAAGGGTGGGTTACTTTATTCGGATCTAACATACCGGTATTTGATAATTTACTCATTTCTTTCCAGTATTCTACAGTATTCATTTTTTTGATATTGGGCATTACATTATCTCTCCAATCTTCATCATGTCCTCCTTGAGCAGGTCTTCCGTCAAGGTCTGAAAATTTTAATGGTCCCATTTCCCAAACCATTTTACCCGCATTAGGCCCTGTTGTAATATTATAAACACTGACTTTATAAGGACCATTTGCATGGTATTTTTTATTGTGTTTGGTCATGGCTTCACCTAGTGCCTTTAATTTTGTGTTGTCAGGAGTTAATATTACACTTTCATACATGGTATATGAAGAATTATCCTGAGCCTTAATAGTTGGCATCAATCCAAATGAGATTGCCACCATTAAAAATAGTGAAATTGTTCTTTTAATCATGATAATAAATTTTAGTTAATTAATATTTTGTTCATCTAAATAATAATAACTATTTCATATCAACAAATGATTTAGGACGAAGTAAAGGATAAATGTTCCGAAGATGTGGTTTTATTTATCGAATGAATTTAAAGAAGGCTAGCAAACGAAGATTAGCCCGAAAAATTTATGTTTTTAAACAGTAATAATTCAATTTTACTTTACCGACTTTTTCTTATTCAGCTTTCTAATCTTGATATTAAATGCTGCAAATAATAAGGTCATAAACGGACTTAAATAATTAAAAATAGCATATACAAAATAATCATAAACACTTACTCCTAATACGGTTGATTGGTAGGCACCACAGGTATTCCAAGGTACTAAAACAGACGTTACAGTACCAGAGTCTTCAAGGGTTCTACTTAAATTTTCGGGTGCTAAACCTCTATCTTTATATGCATTTGCAAACATTTTTCCTGGAATAACAATTGCTAAATATTGATCGGAAGCAATGGCATTTAATCCCAAACAACTAAAAACAGTACTCGAAAATAATCCAAAAACTGAAGTTGCTAATTTTAATAACTCATTAGTAATCCTTGCCAAAGCACCTATAGCATCCATAATTCCACCAAAAACCATAGCACTAATAATTAATAAGATCGTCCAAATCATTCCTTTCATTCCTCCCGAGCTAAACAATTTATTTAACTTTTCATTATCGGTTTTAATTTCAGTATCCACAAAAATGGCATTCCATATTGATTTAAAATTTGAAGTAGATAAATCTCCCAATATTTCTGTTTGAAATATAAAAGCAAATACCGCTGCTAATAAAACACCTGTACCCAAAGCAATTAACGGCTTTGTTTTTAATAAAATTAAACCAATTACTACCATAGGAACGATAAATAGATAAGGAGTAATATTAAAAGTATGATCTATTGTATAAAGTAAACCACTAATATCAGCATTCCCGGTAGTTTCCATATTTAAACTTATAATACTAAAAACAATCAATGTTATGGTGATGGTAGGAACAGTAGTTAAAGCCATATATTTAATATGCGTAAATAAATCTGTTCCTGCCATAGCTGGTGCCAGATTTGTTGTATCGCTTAGCGGAGACATTTTATCGCCAAAATAAGCCCCAGAAATCACTGCTCCTGCAATCATTCCTGTAGGAATTCCTAGTGCACTTCCAATACCAACCAAAGCGATTCCAACTGTTGCAGAGGTGGTCCATGAGCTTCCAGTTGCTATAGAAATAATAGCAGCAATAACAACTGATGCTGGTAAAAATATTGTAGGATTTAACACTTGCAGTCCATAATAAACCATTGCTGGAATTATACCACTTACCAACCAGGTTCCTGCTAAAGCTCCAACTAAAAATAAAATCATAATTGGAACAAATACACTTTTTATATTTTCTCCTATTTCTACAACCATT
>DAOUTI010000122.1 GCA_030626795.1 Flavobacteriaceae bacterium | reverse complement strand
CTATTCAATTCATCTAAAGTAAAATTAGTTAGACATAAAGATAGTCGATTAGAATACCGTGATGTTATAAAAGACAGGGATAAATTAATTGAATATCAAAAAGAACAAGCAAAAGATATTTTTAAAGGTGTGGATTACATTATCTCGTTTATTGGTCTAGAAAATTCAAAAGCATTATTATTTGGTTTTTTTAGAGTAAATGGAGTTAAAAAGGTAAAAAAAGATAAATATGTTTATGAATTAGATGAAATTAAAGAAGAGTGGTGTAATACTTTTAACGACAGAGTAGTTATAGATTGGGGAAAAGGAGCTTTAATGTGGCATCAATGGTATGACATTAGTAAAAATAAATCAAAGGAAGTAATTGAAATTTTACCAAAAGGATATTTGGGTGAATTTAAGGGCTTAACAAATTTCATAATAGATTTCCAGGAACTGGAAAAAATAATAAAAAACCCTGACGCCAACCGTGATTGGAAAACTCATCTATCTTCCGTTAATGGAATTTATATGATACTTGATAAAAAAACAGGTAATCAATACATCGGTTCCGCTTATGGAAAGAATGGAATTTGGCAAAGATGGTCAACATATGTAAAAAACAAACATGGAGAGAACAAGAAATTAATTGAACTTTGTAATTCATCCAATAATTATCATAAGAACTTCCAATACACAGTGTTACAAAGCTTGCCAAGTAATCTTAGTGCTGAAGAAGTAATTAAAATTGAAAACTTATACAAGGAAAAATTTGGATCGAAAGCTCATGGTTTAAATGAGAATTAAATGCAACCGCTTAGTACTAAACACAATGAGATATCAAATGAAAATCGTACAAATCACATTTTTATCGGATTAATGGATTATCGAGTTGATTATGAATACACTCAAAATAGTGATTATGGTTTCTATATTGAATGTGAAGATTTAGAAAGATGTGGTATCTCACTAACAATTTATAGAAGTATTAAAAATATAAGTTATTGGAAAATTAATCATTTGTTAAAAAAAGTGAAACCTGTTTAGAAAATAAAGAAAGTATCGTTAGATATCAAGCCTTAATTAAAAGAACTTTAAAATGAGTAACCTACAAAGTAAATTAAAAATTAAAGATGAAGTATGGTTAATAACCGTAAACGAAGTTCATGAACTATCGTTTGCATATGTTGTACCATATTCCAAATCCATTGAGTGTACCGATCCATTGTGGCATGATTGGGATACTGAACCATATGTACCAACTTCCGATTTTATATCAAGTGGTGTTGCATCATCAATTTCACCATTTTTATTAAAAAGGAAATTAATAGATGCAATTACAAATTTAATCAATCGATCCAACCTTACATTTTTTTATTTTAAACCAACATCGGTACAACGTGGTAGTATATACGTTAATTTGATTAATGTACTTATTAATAAATTAAATGGCAATTGGACACATCAAGTAATAGATAACGATTCATTTTATTTTACTAAAGAAAATTAATAAGTTCGGGTAAGGAATCTTTAAAGCTAATTTTAGAAAGAAAAGGTGAATTAATCTATAGTTCACACGAATCCTTTAAAAAAGTCTCCTTTAGAATTGTCTTAAAAATGGGGATATTACAGACGGTTACAGGTTCGAAAGTTAATTTGTCTCATATACCACAAAATTCAAGACAAAAAATAAGACAATTTAAATCTTACAAATTCAATGTTTATAAGGGTTGTCTTAATTGTCTTAAATGTCTTGCGTTTTTATGATCAATGAGAATATATTTTTACCAATTTGCATTTGTAATTGATGTATCTGCTTTTTGTTGGGGTCTTCTTAAGTATGCTGTTGTAATTGATAAGTCGGAATGCCTAGCTTGATTCATAACGGATACTGGAGAAACTCCACTATCTAAAGCAAGTGTAATACCACTATCTTTTAAAGAATATAAAGGGTTTTTATTAAAACCTTTTTTTACAATATATCTGATCCAACGATCATAATACATTTTTCCATTTGCTTGTATTTTTCCCGGTTTACAATAATTGCGGGAAAATAAATAGTCTTGTTTATTTGCTTTTGCTATATGTGATGAAATTGGTTTTATCAATCTCGAAGGGATAGTAACATAACCAGATGATTTTTTAGAAGTTTCAGGGCTTAAATAGATTAAATTATCCTCAATTAGAATGTCCTTTACTTTTAATTTTGAAAGTTCTGCTGGACGGATATAACAATAGAAAAGTATTTTACACAACAAGGCATACTCTTTTTCAATTTGATCAAGCTCTTTAAATATTTCTTCAATTTCAACTTTTTCAATTACCCCTCTCTTCTTTTTACCCCTTTTTTTGTTTGAAAACATATCTAAAGGATTGTTTTTTATGTACCCTTTTCTTAACATGTATTTTGATAATAATCGTAATCCTACCAAATAATTATTATAAGTCGTTGTAGTATTTTTACGTTCAATATATATATAATCTAAAAATTCACTCACTAATGGTGATTTAAAATTGAGTACATACTCATTTGAATACCCCTTTATTTTAATCCACGAAATAAAGTTTCTCATATAAGATGAATAAGATCTAAAAGTATCTTTTCTTATTTCTCCTGATCTATAATCACGTTCAAGGTAATTTAGATATTCATTTGATACATCGAGAAGTAATGTCAGTGATCTTGGGGATTCATCTGTAATTATAGGGTTCCACCCTTTTTCTAAATTAGAGTTGATTATGGCAATCATTCTTTTTGCCAATATTCTACGCTCAACAACACGTTTGTGTTTGGGAACTCTTTTTCGTTGTCGAACTAATTTCCTTTTTATAGGATCTAAAATATAAAAAACAATAATCCACTCTTTGTTTTCATGAAGTTCAGCAGGAATATAATTTAAAAAAGGTTTAAAAAAGTTGTTAGATTGAATTTCTGAGTTTTGCATTTTTTTTTTACTTCATAAAGCGAAAACCCACCCTCGAAGTAAAAAAACGTCAATTTCCGTGACACAAATATGACACAGTGTTTTGATTAAAATCCTTGTAACCCTTTATACATAAGGATTACAAGGCTTTCTGTGGAGATGGAGGGACTCGAACCCTCGTCCAAACAAGCAACCAAAATACTTTCTACATGTTTAGTTTTTATTTGATTTTCATCCTAAAGCCGATTAAAAACAACCTACTTTAAGCTTAGCTTCTTTAATTTCAAAAAACAACCAAAGCCTTTGTTTTTCTAGGTTTACTTTTACGATGCCTCAAAACTGAACGCCGTTAACCAAGGCTTTCAAGAGACATAAAGCTTTCCCGCCTGGCGGGACTAGGCTAATCCTACTATTAATTCAGATTATGCAGCTAAAGCGTAGTTATTCTCGCCGTTTAAAAAAGTGAAATCGATTTTTACGAGTACTATTTCATTGCTCGACATGCTTATATCTTAACTGACCTTGCTGTCAAAACCAGTCATCCCCTAAATAAAGAACTTTATACTTTTGAATAAAGTATTTGCAAAAATATGAAAAAAATATAGTAAAACTTTGTTCAAATCTATAAAACCAAATACTTTTGTGCAAAAAACATACCATTAATTAATTTATAATTCTTTTATCCTATGAAATTATCTATCATTAAAGAGCGTAAAAACCCTCCCGATAAAAGAGTTGTATTGTCTCCAACTACCTGTAAACGGTTATTAAATACTTTTCCTGATTTAAATATAAAAGTTGAAAAATCTAAAAACAGAACTTTTTTGGATAATGAATATCAAAAATTAAATATTGAAGTCGTTGATGATATTTCTGATTGCGATGTGATGTTAGGTGTAAAAGAAGTTCCTATTGATGCATTAATCCCTAATAAAAAGTATTTTTTCTTTTCACACACTATTAAAAAGCAACCATATAATAGAAATTTACTAAATGCTGTTTTAGATAAAAAAATTGAATTATTTGACCACGAAACTATTACTAATGAAAAAGGTATTCGTTTAGTTGCATTTGGTCGGTATGCCGGAATTGTTGGTGCTTATAATGGTATTAGAACATTTGGTTTAAAAGCCAATACCTTCAAATTACCAAAAGCGGTAACTTTAGAAGATCAAAAAGAATTAATTGCCGAATTACAAAAAATTACTTTACCAAAAATTAAAATAGTTCTAACTGGTAAAGGCAGGGTTAGTAACGGCGCTAAAGAAATGCTCGATGCCATGGGCGTTATAGAGGTGAATGTTTACGATTATTTAAACAATACATTTGAAGAAGCTGTTTACACACAACTATCTGTTTTAGATTATAATATCCGTAAAGATGGAAAAATAATTGACATAAATAATTTTTTTAATAACCCTCAAGAATATAAAAGCGATTTTATGCGTTTTGCTAAAGTTAGTGATATATTTATTGCGGGACACTTTTTTGGTAGTGGTTCTCCTTATCTTTTTACTCGTGAAGATGCCAGGTCTGCTAATTTTAATATTAAAGTCGTTGCTGATATAAGTTGCGATATTGATGGCCCTGTAGCATCTACAATCAGATCTTCAACAATTGCCGAACCAATTTATGGTTACGACCCGATAACCGAAAAAGAAACTAATTATACAAATGATAACGCTATTGCTGTTATGGCTGTAGATAATTTACCAAACGAATTGCCTAAAGATGCTTCGGTTGGTTTTGGAGAAAGCTTTGTTAAATATGTAATTCCTTCTTTTTTTAATAACGATAAAGACGGTGTTTTAGAAAGAGCTCGAATGACTAAAAACGGTAAATTAACCGAGCGATTTTCTTATTTACAAGATTATATTGACGGAAAATAAATTCCAAATCTCAAATTCTAAAAAAAACTTTGCAGCCCGATCCAAATTTTTTAATTCAACTAGCCAACACACAAATGCCTTTTGGGAAATATAAAGGTGTGTTTTTAATAGATTTACCTGAGCATTATTTGGTTTGGTATCGCAATAAAGGATTCCCAAAAGGAAAGTTAGGTCAACTAATGGAATCTGCTTTTGATATTAGAAGAAACGGTTTAGAACACCTTATTTATAAACTTAAAAAATAGTTTCTCAGCAATAACGATTCCTGAAATGGAATAAATGCTCAAATAAATTAAACTATTTACTTTAATACTTCAGTTGTTAATAATTACTTTCATAAACTACTAAATTTTATTCATATAATAAAATATCAAAAAGAGTTTTGTATATAAAATCTAGTATCTAAAGGGAAAATAAATTAAAAAAATTATCAACTGTAATTTGTTAACAATTATATCACTATACATCCAAATAAGTTCTGAATTATTATACTTTTAAATCGGCTTATTAATCACCAAAATACAACACAAAACATGATAGAGGAAAAAGTAAAAAAACCAGTATATACTTATGAAGAAGTTCTAAATAAATCATTATCATACTTTAATAATGATGAATTGGCAGCTACCACTTGGATTAATAAATATGCCGTTAAAAATAGTGATGGGGAATATTTAGAGAATACACCCGACCAAATGCACCAAAGAATGGCAAAAGAATTTGGTCGTATTGAATCTAAATATAATGAAAAAGAAACTTCAACTGAGCATTTTTCTACTTATGGAAAGAAAAGAAAACCACTTACTGAAAAAGCCGTTTATAATTTATTTAAAGATTTTAAATATGTAATTCCTCAAGGAAGTGTAATGTTTGGTTTAGGTAATGATCAAATTGTTGCTTCTTTATCAAATTGTATTGTTGTACCTCCTGTTTATGATTCTTACGGAGGGATTTTTCATACCGATCAACAAATGGCTCAATTGTTTAAAAGAAGATGTGGTGTTGGCGTTGATTTGTCAGAATTAAGACCAAAAGATGCCAAAGTTTCAAATGCTGCTGGTAGTACTACTGGTGCAGTATCTTTTATGAATCGTTTTTCGGGCACTACTCGTGAAGTTGCTCAAAATGGTCGTCGTGGTGCTTTGATGTTAACCATGGATGTTGCACATCCTGATATTGAAGATTTTATCACCATAAAACAAGACCTCACCAAAGTTACAGGTGCTAATATTTCTCTTCGCCTTTCGGATGAATTTATGAAAGCTGTAGAAAATAAAGAAAAATATACTTTACGTTGGCCAATAGAGTCAAAATCTCCAAAATATACTAAAGAAGTTGATGCAGAAGCTTTATGGAAAACAATCATTAAAAGTGCGCACAATACGGCCGAACCTGGTTTGATTTTTTGGGATAGACAACATCATTATTCTACCTCATCTCTTTACCCTGGGTTTAAAAATTCATCAACAAACCCTTGTTCAGAAATTGCCATGCAAGGTGGTGATAGCTGTAGATTAATTGCCGTTAATTTATACAGTTTTGTAGAGGAACCTTTTACAAAAAATGCGAAATTTAATCAAAAAAAGTTTTACGAAGTGGTTTACGAAACCCAGCGTTTAATGGATGATTTGGTTGATTTAGAATTAGAAGCTGTTGATAAAATTTTAGATAAAATCAAAGCAGACCCAGAGCCTGATGAAATCAAACAAAATGAAATTGATACTTGGGAGTTACTTCGTGAAACTGGTAAAAAAGGACGTCGTACAGGTTTAGGATTTACCGCTTTAGGAGATGCTGTTGCTGCACTAGGTATAAAATTTGATACTGATGAAGCAATTCAAGTTATCGATGAAATTATGAAATCAAAAATTACTGCCGAATTTGATAGTAGTGTTGATATGGCAATTGAACGTGGTCAATTTGAAGTTTTTAACCGAAATATTGAAGATAAGTCAGAGTTTATACAAATGCTTGAAAATGAATTTCCTGAACTGTATCAAAGAATGATGGAGCACGGAAGAAGAAATATTTCAATTAGCACTGTGGCCCCAACAGGTTCATTAAGTATGTTAGCCCAAGTATCTTCGGGTATCGAACCTGTCTTTTTGATGTCGTATAAACGAAGAAGAAAAATAAATCAACATGATAAAAATGCAAAAGTTGATTTTGTTGATGATCTTGGTGATGCTTTTGAAGAGTTTACAGTTTTTCATAAAAAACTACAAACTTGGATGGAAGTTACTGGTGAAACGGATATTAATAAAAGTCCGTATGCTGGTGCAACCGCCCCTGAAATTGATTGGGAAAAACGTGTTGAAATGCAAGCTTTGGTTCAAAAATACACAACACACTCCATTAGTTCTACCATTAATTTAGCTTCAGATGTAACTGAAGAATTGGTTGGTGATATTTACATGGAATCTTGGAAACAAGGTTTAAAAGGTATTACTGTTTATCGTGATGGCTCAAGAAGTGGTATTTTAATTGCCGAAGATGAAAAGAAAAAAGAAGAGAAAAATAAGAATCAGAAATTAGGCATAAAATTTCCTAAACGACCTAAAAAAATAGAAGCAGAAATTGTTCGTTTTCATAATGAGTCAGAAAAATGGCTGGCCGTAGTTGGCTTAATTGAAAATCAACCTTATGAGATTTTTACTGGTAAAATGGAAGACTCTTTTGATTTGCCTCAATGGTTAGATAAAGGTTGGGTTATTAAAAATAGAGATGAATGTGGCGAAGCGCGTTATGATTTTCAATACGTTGATAAAGAAGGCTATAAGACAACTATTGAAGGTTTATCAAGATCTTTTGATAAAGAATTTTGGAATTATGCCAAATTAATTTCAGGTATTTTACGCCATGGTATGCCTATGCCTTATGTAGTTGATTTGATTCAAAACTTAAATATGTACGATGATCATATCAATACTTGGAAAAATGGAGTTGCTCGTGCATTAAAAAGATTTGTTCCCGAGGGTTCTGCTGCAGCAGATAAAAAATGTGTTGAATGTGGCGACCCAGAAGGTCTAATTTACTCTGAAGGCTGTTTAAAATGCGTTAGTTGTGGTCATTCAAAATGTGGATAACCTTTTTTAATAAATGTAAGTAAGTTGAATAAGCTGTTTTAAAATTTTAAAACAGCTTGTTTTTTGGTGAGGGTTTGACGCTTAAGTATTCCT
>DAOUTI010000179.1 GCA_030626795.1 Flavobacteriaceae bacterium | reverse complement strand
TTAACGATTGAAACTATTTAAAATTGCGTTTAAAATCTTAAAATTTACTTAAAATTTATAAAATTGCTCTAATACCAATAAATGCTACGGAGCCAACTACAAACCCTATTGCTGCTAGCCATGCAATATTTTTAAAATACCAAAAAAAGTTAATTTTTTCCATGCCCATTGCAACAACTCCTGCGGCTGAACCTATAATTAACATACTACCACCTGTACCGGCTGAAAAAGCGACAAAATGCCATAACGGACTATCAATTGGTTCTTGAAACATTCCCATACTTGCAGCTACCAATGGCACATTATCAACTACTGCAGAGCCTATACCTAATAACATTACAACTACATCTGTATTTGGAATAATTGTTTTTAAAGATTCTGCACCAATAAATAATAACCCCAAAGATTCTAATGCTGCTACTGCCATTAAAATTCCGAAGAAAAATAATACACTTGGCATTTCAATTTTTGAAAGTGACAAATGCACTGGGCTGTGATGCCCTTGAGAATCATCACCTTCTTGATCAACAACATGTGAGATACTAAACTCTGATCTACTATAAATTTCAGCAAAAACTCCTACAACAGATAAAGAAAGCATCATACCAACATAAGGTGGTAAATGTGTTATGGTTTTAAAGAATGGTACAAAAATAATCGCTCCTAAACCTATATATAACATCCTTGATCCGTATTCATTAATGCTATTATCTTCTTTTTCTTCAATATCAATATCTCCTTGAAAAGGCTTCATATATGTAGCAATTAACGTTGGCACTACCATACATATTATAGACGGAATTATTAAATGCTCAACCAATCCTAATGCAGTAACTTTATTGCCAATCCACAACATTGTAGTTGTAACATCTCCAATAGGCGACCAAGCACCACCAGCATTTGCAGCTATGATTATCATACCAGCAAACCACAAACGAGTATCTCTGTCTTTAATAATTTTTTGCAAAATTGTTATTAATACAATTGTTGCTGTAAGATTATCGATTATAGCCGAAAGAATAAATGCCAAAATTGCAAAAATCCATAATAATTTTTTCTTGCTTTTCGTTTTTATATAACCTTTGAATGTTGCAAACCCGTCAAAATAATCGATCATTTCTACAATGGTCATTGCTCCTAACAAGAAAAATAAGATTTCAGCAGTTTTACCTAAATGATGTAATAATGTTTCTTCTAATAAATGCCGCTTTTCATCACCTGAAAAACTTGAAAAACCATCAATTAGTTGATGAGCTCCCGAATCAAACCAGTTTGGAAAATTATCAATTCCAAAAGCTACCAGAGCCCAAAGAACTCCCATCATTCCTAAAGCAGGTATTAATTTATCTAATTTTATATTGTGCTCTAATGTAATTGCTAGATATCCTAAAACAAAAACAATAATAATTAATGACTCCATTTATTCTATATATTTTAATTAATTGTTAAATATAGTAATTAAAACTATTTATCAATATTATTTAATTTAAAAAATTACACCAATTCTTGAAGTGCAATTTCGAATGCCGTTTTACAAATATCAGTTTTATATGGATTTAATTGATTTGCTTTTTCTAAGGCAGTTTTTATGATTAATGAAGTATCGTTAAAAATGGCTTCGTCTTTCATAGGTAATTCAACTTTTGACTCCATTAAATAAGCAAAAACTCTCGCAATTCCGCAATTAGAAATAAAGTCGGGAATTAAACTTACTTTTTTATCTGTGAACTCCATAATGGGGCCAAAAAATATTTCAGAATCTGCAAAAGGAACATTAGCTCCTGGAGATATTACCTCCAACCCGGAGTCGATCATTTTAGCAACTTGATCTTTTGTAACCAATCGAGATGCTGCTGCAGGAATAAAAATTTCAGCCGAAAGTGACCATATTTTTTCATTAATTTCATCAAACGGAATCATATCTTCTGAAACCAACATATTACCATGTTTATTCAAAAACATAGTCCTTACTTCTTCTAAAGTAAACCCTTCTTCTTTTATTACACCTCCTACTCTGTCAATAATTCCTACAACTCTAGCTCCTAACTGTGTCAAATAATATGCTGCTGCAGAACCAACATTTCCAAACCCTTGAACAATTGCTTTTTTACCCTTTATTTCACCGCCATATATATCATAATAATGCTTAACTGCTTCGGCAACACCATAGCCTGTTAACATATCTGCAACAGTATATTTTTTACTTAAATCTGGTGAATATTTTTCATCTTCAATCACCTTAACTACACCATGTCGTAATTGTCCTATTCTATTAATTTTTTGTGCTACAGTAGGTTTAAAATGCCCATTAAAAACACCTTCTTGCGGATGCCAAACTCCACAATTTTCCGTTAAGGGAATCACATCGTTAATCTCATCTACATTCAAATCTCCACCCGTTCCGTAATAATGTTTTAACAAAGGGGTTACGGCTTTATACCAACGCTCTAAAACACCTCGCTTTCGCGGATCATTTGGGTCAAAATTAATACCCGATTTTGCACCACCAATTGCTGGACCTGATACCGTAAATTTCACTTCCATTGTTTTTGCAAGAGATAAAACCTCATTCTCATTTAAACCTTTTCGCATTCTTGTTCCTCCACCAGCTGCACCACCACGAAGAGAATTTATTACCGTCCAACCTTCAGCATCAGTTTCTGTATCTCGCCAATGAAAAACTATTTCTGGTGGTTTATTTTCGTATTTTTTGAGAAGTTCTTTCATGATTTTTATTTTGAGAAATTTATTTTTTAGATCCCCTTTTCGGGGATGACATTTCAGCGGCTACCCAGAGGCAAACCCTCTGGGAATTATTTTTGATTATAGACTACACCACTGCTATGATCTTTACTTGCACCAGTAACGCTTTTTAGGCAGTTTACTTCGTTTTGACTTTTTAGCAATCCTAAAAAAGCAAAAATTAACGCTTCTTTATAATCGATTATTTCTTTATCAGGAACAATAATTTCCGCTTTAGCGTAATGAGAAATTCTACTAATTAAGTAATCATTCAAAGCACCTCCACCAGTTACCAAAACATTTTTATTTACATCGGATGCATTTCGATTGATAATCTCTGAAATTTGAAAAGCAGCATGTTCAATAAATGTTTTTAAAACTGTGTTAAGCGGTAAGTTATAAGTATTAATTATTGGTATAATAACCTCTATTACAAATTCGTAACCTAAAGACTTTGGCTTATTATCTTTGTAAAAAGGTAGTTTATTTAATTCGTTAAATAACTCTTTATTGATGTCTCCTTTCGAAGCTAACTTGCCATTATCATCATACTCTAAACCAATTTTACGAGTATAATGATTCAATACAATGTTTACAGGGCCAATATCAAAAGCGATTCTTTTTTCTTTATCTTCAAATGAAATATTTGCAAATCCGCCAAGGTTTAAGCAAAAATCATAATCAGCAAATAGCAATTTATCACCAATGGGAACCAAAGGAGCTCCTTGACCTCCTAATGCTAAATCTTGTATACGAAAATCACAAATTACTTTGCAATTTGTGATAGCAGCAATTACTGCTCCACTTCCAATTTGCAAAGTGAAATTTTGCTCTGGCTGATGAAAAATAGTATGACCATGAGAAGCTATAAAATCAATATTTTTAATCCTGTTTATAGCAATGAAATTATTAACCAATTCTCCTAAAAAATAACCATAATCTACGTCTAACTTGGTTAGCTTTTCACCCGAATAGTAAAAAGCATCTTGCAACTTATTTTTCCATAATTCGGAATAATTTATCGCTTCTTTTTTCAATACTTTAAAAGTATAACCTTGTTCTTTAGTAAATTTAACATATACTAAATCAACACCATCTAATGAAGTGCCACTCATCAAGCCTATTATATGCCAAATTTTATTTTTCATATTTGCGTAAAAGTACAAATAGATTTTGATATTTTCCTTATCTTTGAGCAATTCAAATAAAAATAAAAACCTCAAATAATATTATGGACTTTACACTTACCGAAGAGCAAATAATGATTCGCGATGCCGCTCGTGATTTTGCAAATAACGAATTATTACCTGGAGTAATTGAACGTGATGAAGCTCAAAAATTTCCTCATGAACAAATAAAAAAAATGGGAGAACTTGGTTTTCTAGGTATGATGGTTGACCCAAAATACGGAGGTGGCGGAATGGATACGGTATCTTATGTTTTGGCTATGGAAGAAATCTCTAAAATTGATGCCTCTGCCTCGGTAGTGATGTCGGTTAATAACTCTTTGGTTTGCTGGGGTTTGGAAACTTTTGGAACAGAAGAACAAAAACAAAAATATTTAGTTCCGTTAGCAACTGGCGAAATTATTGGTGCTTTTTGCTTAAGCGAACCCGAAGCTGGTAGTGATGCCACATCTCAAAGAACTACTGCCATTGATAAAGGAGATTATTATCTGGTAAACGGTACAAAAAATTGGATTACAAACGGAAACAGTGCAAGTGTATATTTGGTAATTGCACAAACCCATGCAGAAAAAAAACACAAAGGTATCAATGCTTTGATTATGACTAAAGACATGGAAGGTTTTGTTGTTGGTCCTAAAGAAAATAAATTAGGTATTCGTGGTTCTGACACACATTCTTTAATGTTTAATGATGTTAAAGTACCCAAAGAAAATAGAATTGGTGAAGACGGTTTTGGTTTTAAATTTGCAATGAAAACATTAGCAGGTGGAAGAATTGGAATTGCATCACAAGCTTTAGGAATTGCAACAGGAGCTTATGAATTGGCTTTACAATACTCAAAAGAACGTAAGACTTTTGGTAAAGAAATTTATAAACACCAAGCAATTGCATTTAAATTGGCAGATATGGCAACTGAAATTGAAGCCGCAAGAATGCTTTGTATGAAAGCGGCATGGGATAAAGATCAACATAACAATTACGATTTATCAGGAGCAATGGCGAAATTATACGCAGCCGAAATGGCCATGCGTACTACTGTTGAAGCAGTTCAAATTCATGGTGGTTATGGTTTTGTTAAAGAATATCATGTAGAACGTTTGATGCGTGATGCAAAAATTACACAAATTTATGAAGG
>DAOUTI010000076.1 GCA_030626795.1 Flavobacteriaceae bacterium | reverse complement strand
CCTGGATAAATAAAACTATATCCAATTCTAGAATCTGACCCTATTCCAATTCTAACCTGATTTACATCAGCACCTACCAACTCACAAATATTTGCAACTTCATTCATAAACGAAATTTTGGTGGCTAGCATCGCATTTGCAACATATTTTGTCATTTCTGCAGAGCGAACATCCATAATAATAATTCGATCATGATTGTGTGTAAATGGGGCATAAAGATCTTTCATTTTATTAAAAGCGATTTCATTATCTGCTCCAATTACTATTCTATCTGGTTTCATAAAATCTTCAATTGCCGCTCCTTCTTTTAAAAATTCAGGATTTGAAACCACATGAAATGCAATGTTTAAACCTCTTTTATCTAACTCTTGCTGAATTGTTTCTCTTACTTTATCTCCGGTCCCAACAGGAACAGTTGACTTATCAACAATAATTATTGGGCTTTGCATTTCTTGACCTATTTGCTTTGCCACACCAATAACGTATTGTAAATCGGCTGAACCATCATCACCCATTGGTGTACCAACTGCAATAAAAACAATTTCTGCCTTATTCAAACCATCATTTAGTTTAGTGCTAAAATGCAAACTATTATTCTCTACATTTTTTAAAACCATTCTTTCTAAACCTGGTTCGTAAATTGGAATTATTCCTTTTTTTAATTTTATAATTTTATTTTCATCTATGTCAATACAAGTAACATTATTTCCCATTTCTGAAAAACAAGTTCCTGTTACTAATCCAACATATCCAGTTCCTACAACAGTTAAATTCATTTTATACTTTTACTTTTTTAGAATTATTTTTTATTTTTCTTAAAAAACTTAATGGAATATTTACGTTAAAACAACTTCCTAAAGCATCAATTTTTACTACAACTCTATGATTATTTCCTTCTTTTAGACAAGTTGCAATTAATCCCATAAACGGACCATTAATAACTTCTACATCATCTCCTTTAAAAATATTTACACAATTGGTAATTTCTTGACTCTCACTATTATTACTTAAAATTCTTAAGTTGTCCATTTCAACTTCTCTAATTTTAGCTGGTTTTCCTAAATGTTTTAAAACAGCCACAGTACCTGGTATTGGTAGAGTCTTGTTTAGTTCCTTTTCGGGCATACTAACAAATACATATGATGGGATTAACGGTAAAACTACCGTTTTCTTTCTATCACTCCATTGCCTTACGGTTTTAATCAAAGGTAAAAAGGCTTCAATATTTTCTTCTTTCATTCTTTCAAGAACTTTTTTTTCTGCTCTTGGCTTGGTAAAAATAGCATACCAATATTTTATTTCTTTAGGTTTACTCGAATTTATCATTTGCAATTCTTAAAATTAAATTAAACATGTAATTAGAGTATTTTGGTTTGTTCAGCAAATATAAATATTTAATACTTTTACCTTTTATTATTAATTGATTATTATCAATTATCTTTAAACGCTTAAAAGTAAACTGTATTGCAAAAAATTATCATTTCTGTAACCAATGATTTAGTAACTGATCAAAGAGTAAAAAAAAATTGTGCCTCTTTGCAGAGTTTTGGTTTTGAAATAACACTTATTGGAAGAAAACAACCAAATAGTTTACCTATAAATAGGAATTACAAAACAATTAGATTACGCCTTTTGTTTAATAAAGGTTTTCTTTTTTATGCCGAATATAATTTGCGCTTATTTTTTAAATTACTTTTTTTTAAGAAGGATCTTCTTTTAGCAAATGACTTAGATACTTTACTGCCTAACTTCCTCATCAGTAAAATGTTTTCAAAAAAATTAATTTATGATAGTCATGAATTATTTACCGAAGTGCCCGAATTAACTTCTAGACCTTTAATAAGAAATGTTTGGCTAAATATGGAGCGTTTTATGCTACCGAAACTTAAAAATGTTTATACCGTCAATAATAAAATTGCTAGTTTTTATACTGAAAAATATAAAATTCCTGTAAAGGTTATTAGAAATATTGCTCCAAAATTGTCAAATCAAAATATAGATTACGCTTTCGCGGAAAAAATAAAAAAAAATAAAAAAATGTTGATCCTTCAAGGTAGTGGAATCAATATGGACCGTGGGGCCGAAGAAGCAGTACTTATGATGCAATATATTGATAATGTCATTTTATATATTATTGGTAGTGGTGAAGTATTCGAAAAGTTAAAAGAATTAAAAAGCAAGCACAATTTAGAAAATAAAGTTTTTATAAAAAATAAAATGCCTTATAATGAGTTATTAAAATATACTAAAATAGCCGATTTAGGTCTTTCCCTTGATAAAGGAACAAACCTTAATTATGAATATAGTTTACCTAATAAAGTTTTTGATTATATACAATGTCTTACCCCAATATTAACCTCTAATAGAAAAGTTATTGCTGAATTGGTCGAGAAAAATAATATCGGAATGGTAACTAAAACCCATAAACCAAAAGAATTAGCTGAAATTGTAAAAGCTATTTTATTGGATAGTGAATTAGTGTTAATATGGAACGAAAACCTAATTAAAGCTGCCAATATTTACACTTGGGAAAATGAAGAAAAGAAGTTAAAAGAAATCTATTCTAATTTGAAGTAATAGTACAGAGATAACCCAGTTTATATAAATCAAAAATAAAAAGTGATGGGTTTGACGAAACGAGGTTTCTTTTCATCATTTTTTCATTCTTCTCAAATAAAAAAGCAACTAACTTAATCGCTTTAATTTTTTTAAACTCCGAATATCGTTTTAAAAGCTTGTTATCTAACTCAGAAATTTTACCTTGTTTTTGCAACTTTATTAAATTCTCTACAGCAGTTTTTGTTTTTTGTAAAAAAAGGGAGCTTTCATCTAACCCTAAGTGATAAACAGGATTATCAATTTGAGTAATTGTAATCTTATTTTTTACCAATTCAAGACCTAGCAAGGTGTCTTCATGTCCATATTCTGTAAGCCTTTCATCAAAATTATACCTATTAAATATATTTTTATGGATTAAAAAATTTGCAGAAGAAAAATGATTATTAGGTTTCCTTTTTCTTTCCTCCAAAGAGATTTCTTCTCTATTTTTACCGTAAACCCAACGTAATAATTTATTGTTTTCGGGTTTTTCATCCTTATACTTTAATCCTCCATAAACCACTTTCTTATCATTTTGAATTGTGGCTAAGTAGTTCTCAATAAACTTTTCTGTTACTGGAAAAACATCTGCGTCTAAAAACAGTAACCAATCGTACTTTGATTTTTGAGCTAATAAATTTCTAATTTTACTTCTTCCAACATCCTTTTCTAAAGAAATAAAATAACTTGATTCCATTTTATTAATGGACTCATTTTTAATATTTAAAATAGATTTTGAAGCATTATCAAAACAAATTATTTCATATAAAATATTTTGATTCTTCAACTGTTCATGAAGAATTTCAACAAGTTGAACTACATTATAATTGTATGTTGGAATTAAAACGGAAAGCATTAAACAACTTCAAAAACTTTATTCCCTTCACATTTAATCGTCTTATGTGGGAATTTCAAAATCAATGCGTAATCATGTGTTGCCATTAAAATAGTGATACCCGTTTTATTAATTTCTTCTAAAACATTCATAATTTCTATTGATGTTTTTGGATCTAAATTACCTGTAGGTTCGTCAGCCAAAATCAATTCAGGATTATTTAAAAGTGCTCTTGCAATGGCTATACGCTGCTGCTCACCGCCAGATAATTGGTATGGCATTTTAAAGCCTTTTGATTTCATTGCCACTTTTTCTAAAACATCATTAATTTTTGCTTCAATTTCAACTTTGTTTTTCCAACCTGTAGCACGTAAAACAAATAATAAATTATCATAAACAGTTCGATCATTCAGCAATTTAAAATCTTGAAAAACGATACCTATTTTTCTTCTTAAAAAAGGTATTTCTTTTTCTTTTAATTCCTTCAGATCAAAATCAACAATTTTTCCTTCTCCGCTCAGCAGTGGTAAATCTGCATAAAGAGTTTTCATTAAGCTACTTTTACCACTTCCGGTTTTACCTATAATATAATTAAAATCTCCTTTTTGAATATTGAGATTTACATTAGAAAGAATTAAATTCTCTCTTTGAAAAATAGAAGCATCTGTAAGTTGAAGCATTATAAAAAAATTATTTACAAATTAATGTTACAAACTTACGTTTAAATTTTAAATAATAAAGTTCATTATATTTGAAAAAATTATGAAAAACTTCCATTTTATTTTTTTGCTAATAATTAGCTTTCAAGGATGTATTCAAAAACACAAACCTTTGAAAGAATGGAAAATAAGCAACGTTGAAAATTTACCAATAAAAACAACAAACCAAGCTGTGAGCGAAGGGTATATTAATAACAAAACTTATTTATTTTCTTTTGGCGGTTTAGATAGTACAAAGTTGTTTTCTGGAATTCACCAACGTTCTTTTTGCTTTGATATTGAAAAGAAATTTTGGAAAGAAATTGCTCCTTTACCCGATACTTTGGGTAAAATAGCTAATGCGGCTAGTAGAATTAATGATACGATTTACATTATAGGAGGTTATCATGTTTTTGCTAATGGTAGTGAAAAATCATCTAACAAAGTGCATCGATTTGATATTATAAACAATGTTTTTTTAGAAGATGGAGCTTCTATTCCAATACCAATTGACGACCATGTTCAAGTAGTTTGGAAAAACAAACTTATTTTTATCATTACAGGTTGGAGTGATAAAGAAAATGTGCCAAATGTTCAAATTTATAATCCTCTAAAAAATAGTTGGTCAGAAGGAACTCCTGTACCAAACAATCCTATTTACAAATCATTTGGTGCATCTGGTACTATTATTGGCGATACCATTTATTATTTTGGTGGTGCTGCAATGGGTAAAAATTTTCCTATTCAAAATTATATGCGAAAAGGTGTTATTAATCCTAATAACCCAACTGAAATTGAATGGTCATACCAAGTAATGGACTCTCTAACTACAGGTTACAGAATGGCTGCCACAAAATTTAATAATACCCCTTATTGGTTTGGAGGGTCTTCAAATACTTATAATTATAACGGAATAGCTTATGATAAATCAGGCGGAGTAAATCCAAATCAAAGAATATTAAGTGTTAATAACGATAATTTTAACATTCTTTTTAACAAAAATATTCCCATGGATTTAAGAGGAATTGCCGATATTAACGACTCTATAAAATATATTATTGGAGGTATGGAAAAAAATCAGAAAGTAAGTCATATGGTTTATAAACTGGAGTGGAAATAAATACAATATCAAAATAATAAAACATGAAATTCATTAAAAATTTAACTTATTTAATATTCTTTATCACTTTAATTTCTTGTGAAAAAGAAAAATCTAAAATTGAAATCAAACAAGGCACTTGGCGAGGTGAAATAATCGCACAAAATAACCCTATTCCTTTTAATTTTGATATTCTGAAAAATAAAAATGGTTACAAAATAAATTTAATTAATGGTGATGAAACATTAGAAATTGATGAAGTAAAAATTATTGATGATTCTATCTTTTTTGATATGCACATTTTCGATATTTCTATCAAAGCAAAAATAAACGACACTATTTTAACTGGTCTTTATAATAAAAAATACGCCGAGAATTATATCCTTCCCTTTAAAGCAATCTATAATAAAAAAGGTCGATTTGATAATGTAAATAGTAATAATAATTTTAACGGTACTTGGGAAACTACTTTTTTTTCTAAAGAAGGAAAAGAAACACCCGCTATTGGAATTTTTAAAACTGAAAGCGATGTTTTAAAAGGTACATTCTTAACAAAAACTGGTGATTATAGATTTTTAGATGGGTACACAAAAAATGACACCATGTATCTGTATAGTTTTGATGGAAATCACATCTATAAATTTAAAGCACATAAAGAAAACGACTCTTTGATAAAAGGAGAATATTGGTCGGGTAAAACAGGATACAAAACATTTATTTCAAAAAGAAACGAAAATGCAAAATTACCAAATGCAAACGAACTTACTTTTTTAAAAGATGGTTATGAAAAAATTGAATTCTCATTTCCTGGACTCGATGGGAATCCTGTAACATTAAATGATAAAAAATATCAAAACAAAGTTGTAATAGTCCAAATTTTAGGCACTTGGTGTCCTAATTGTATGGATGAAACTAAATTTTATGCAGAATGGTATAGAAAAAACAAAGATAAAGGTGTTGAAATTATCGGTCTTGCCTACGAAGTAAAACCAGATTTTGAATATGCAAAAAACCGTGTATTAACTATGAAAGAAAAACTAAATGTTGACTATGATTTTGTTATTGCGGGTACTTCAACTACCAAATCTGCATCAGAATCTTTACCCATGTTAAATAAAGTAATCTCTTTTCCAACTTCAATTATTATTGATAAAAAAGGGAAAGTTAGAAGAATTCATACTGGATTTTCAGGACCTGCAACTGGTATTTATTACGAAGAATTTGTTGACAATTTTAACGCTTTACTCCATGAATTACTTCAAGAGTAAAAACGATTTATTTCATTCTGTTTGTTTACTTTTCAACAATATGTTTAACTAATCAACAATTTTACAATTTATTATCAATTATACGTTTGCTAATTAATACTTGTCCTATTTTTGATATTTAATAAACGAATCCATTTAAATGAAACAACTTAAATTAATCTTAATATTCTTCTTCTCTTCTTTTGGATTTGTTTTTTCTCAGCAATCAAAAATTTACACCAATGATTTGATTGAATATAATCTTGCTGTAGATCTTTACCGAAACAAAGATTATAGTGCTGCACAATTGTTGTTTCATAAAATTAAAAACCAATATGATGATGCTTCCGAATTAAAAGCCAGGTCTTATTATTATGAGGCATTTTGTGCCATACGTTTAAGCCAAAATGATGCTGATGAATTAATGAAATCTTTTTTTGAAAAATTCCCGACGAGTACCAAGCGTAATAATGCATTTTTAGAAGTAGGTGATTATTATTTTAACAATGCCCGTTATTCTTATGCATTAAAATGGTTTTCCAAAGTTGACGATTCTAATTTAAGTAGCTATAATAACGAAGATTTTACCTTTAAAAAAGCCTATAGTTTATTTGCTGTTGGAAGCTTCTCTAACGCAAAAAAATATTTTTCTCAACTATTAAATTCTCAAACATACGGAGCCCAAGCAAAATATTATTCTGGCTATATGGCATATAGAGATGATGATTATGCTGAAGCTGATAAATATTTAACTCAAGTTGCCAATGATAAAAAGTTTGATGATGATATTCCATATTATATGGCAAATATCAAATTCAAAACAGGAAAATTTCAAGAAGCAATTGATGCTGCAACACCTCTTTTAAATGATTCAAAAGGAATTCAGCAATCTGAAATCTCTAAAATAATTGGCGAAAGTTATTTTAACTTGAATGAATATGAAAAAGCAATTCCGTATTTATTAGAATATAAAGGAAAAAAAGGCAAGTGGAATAACACCGATTATTACCAACTTGGCTATGCCTATTATAAGCAAAAAGATTACGAAAATGCCATGCTTTGGTTTACAAAAATTATTGATGGTAACCATGCGGTTTCACAAAATGCCTATTACCATTTGGCGGAATGCTATATGCAGAGTGATAAAAAACAAGAAGCGCTAAATGCATTTAGAAATACCAAGCAAATGGACTTCGATGCAAATATTAAAAAAGATGCTTGGCTTAATTATGCAAAATTAAGTTACGAAATTGGTAACCCTTATAAAAGTGCTGCCGAAGTAATTCAAGAGTACATCGCTGCTTATCCAGATGATGAAGATAACGAAGAAATAAACGCCCTTTTAATAAGTGCTTTTATTTCTTCCAAAGACTATGAAGCTGCTCTAAAATATTTAAGCAATAAGTCTAATAAAAATAACGATGCTTTCCAAAAAGTTGCTTTCCTCTACGGAATACAACTTTTCAACATTCAAAATTATAATGAAGCAATTCAAAATTTCAATTTATCATTAACCAATACTCCCAATCCAAATTATAAAGCAAAATCCATCTTTTGGAAAGCCGAATCTAATTATAGATTAAATCAATTTGAAGAAGCAATAAATGGTTTTGATAATTTTATCAAACAACCTAATTCTAGTCAGGTTAAAGAAAATGAAATTGTAAATTACCACTTGGCTTACACTTATTTTAAACTAAAAGATTATAATAAATCTGGCGGATATTTTAATGAATTCATCAATACAAATCCTACCAACAAGCTATTGCTTAATGATAGCAATGTGCGGTTAGGTGATTGTTTTTTTGCATTAAGTAATTATTATAAAGCGGTACCGCCTTATCAAAAAGTTGTTGATGAAAATGATACCGACGTAGATTATGCACAATTTCAGTTGGCACTTTGTTATGGTTTTATGGGTGATTTAGACAAAAAAATAAATGCTTTACAAGATTTTACAAATCTAAATTTAAAATCAACGCTACGTGACGATGCCTTTTACGAACTCGGTAATTCTTATGTGAGAAAAAATGAATCGGAAAATGCATTAAATGCCTACAATGAAGTTGTTACTAAGTATAGAATGAGTTCATTAACTCCTAAATCCATTTTAAAACAAGGTCTTATTTATTATAATACAGATCAAAATGAAAAAGCATTAAACCAATATAAAACCGTTATAAAAAATTATCCGGCTACAGCCGAAGCTAAAGAAGCAGTTACCAATGCAAAACAAGTTTATATTGACTTAGGTAGAGTTGATGAATACGAAACTTTAATTAAAAATGTAGATTTTGTTAATATTACCGATGAAGAATTAGACAATACCATGTTTGCTTCAGCCGAGCAGTTTTATTCAAAAAATCAATATAAAAAATCAATAGATGCTTTTCAAAAATACTTAAAACGATTCCCAAAAGGAGCAAATGCTTTGATTACAAATTATTATTTAGCAGAGGCTTATCAAAATGATAAACAAATTAGCAAATCTATTCCACACTATAATTATGTGCTTAATCAAGGAAAAAATATTTATACAGAGCAGGCTTTAGTTAAAGTTGCCTATTATAATATGGAAAACAAAGATTGGGAAAATGCTCTAAAAATATTATTGCAATTAGAACTAGAGGCCGATTCACAACAAAATATCATCTTCGCACAAAATAATTTAATGAAAGGGAATTATGCTTTAAAAAACTACAACAAGGCCGTTGAATATGCTCAAATTGTTTTACAGAATGAAAAGTTAGAAGATCATATAAAATCAGATGCGCAAATTATTATTGCGAGATCGGCATTTGAAACAGGTGATTTATACAAAGCGCAAGATGCCTTTAAAATTGTAGAAGAAACAGCCTCAGGAGAATTAAAAGCTGAAGCCACTTATTATGATGCTTATTTTAAACATGATGAAGGTAACTACAAATTATCAAACGTTTCGGTTCAAAAATTAGCTTCCGATTTTTCATCTTATAAATATTGGGGAGGAAAAGGATTAATTATTATGGCTAAAAACTTTTACGAATTAGAAGACGCTTACCAAGCAACTTATATTTTAGAAAGTGTAATCGCTAAATTTTCTAATTATCAAGATGTTGTTGATGAAGCGAAAACCGAATTAAATAAAATAAAAACAAAAGAAGCAAAAACAAATTCATCAGTAATTATTGAAAAGAAACCTTAAACTAGGTAACAAAAAATGATGCAAAAACATTTCATACTCTATATCTTCTTATTGCTAAGTGGTGTTATTTTTTCTCAAAAAAAGAAAAAAAACAAGATTGATACCGAAGAAATTACTGTGGTAAAATCATTTTCACCAACAGTAGCTGACGCTTTTAAAATTAATATCAATCCCGAAATAGACTCGGTAGATATTAGCACAAAAAAAGACATTCAATATTCTATAAATTCAGTTCCTGTAGCTTCAACCTTTACACCTGCAAAGGGCAGAGCCAAAACCCTAAAAAGAGCACCAAAAGAACGATTTTATAACAATTATGCTTCTCTAGGTTATGGAAATTTTACTACACCAATTGTTGAAATTTTTGCACATAGCAATACTTCCAATTACAATGATTTTGGAGGTTTTATTAAATATCACGCTTCTGGCGGTGGAATTGATGATGTTAAATTAGATGATAATTTTTCAAATTTAAATGTCGATTTATTTTACAAACAAACCGATCGCTATTTTAAATGGCAAGGCGACGCTGGTTATAAGCGCTTGGCTGTAAATTGGTATGGCTTGTCTGATGAAATCAATTTTAATAACAATACATTAAAATCTATTAAAGAAAGTCAAACCTATAGCGAGCTCTATATTGGCGGCGAAATTGAGTTTTTTGACGCTCTAGTTCATAACGGAAAAGTAAAAATTAACCGTTTTGCTGATAAGGCAAATAGCAATGAAAATTATGGTTTTTTAAGTGGTATTGTTGATTTTCCTATTCGAGAAGAGATGATGTATACCGAAATGACTTTAGAATTTTTAAATACTACATTTGATAGTAATTATTTTAAAACCAACGATTTAAAATCTACTTTTTTTAATATTGGTTTTCATCCAAGTTTTGAACTTTTACGTGATGACTTAACTTTAAACTTGGGTGCAAAATTATATTATAGTATTACCGATACCAATGATGGTAGTAAATTTTATATTTATCCAAATGTTACTGCTTCTTATAAAATAACAGGTGAGGCTCTAATTGCTTATGCCGGAGTTATTGGTGATTTACAACAAAACTCATACAAAAGTTTTGCTAGTGAAAACCCATTTGTATCTCCTACTTTAAACATACAAAGAACCAATCAGCAGTTTAATGCTTACGCAGGAATTAAAGGCTTGCTAAATTCGCATATCCGATTTAATTTTAAAGCTGCTTATCTCAATGAGGCAGACAAACCTTTATATCAATTAAACACCTCAAAAACTAATGGAAACACTCTTGTTGAAGAAGGCTATGAAGCAGGAAATTCATTTGATGTAATTTATGATGATGTAAATACCATTCATGTGAGTGGCGAGTTGATTGTCGACTTTAATAAAGCAATTAAATTTGGAGGTAATTTTGAATTTAATACTTATAATTTAGACACGCAATCTGAAGCTTGGAATTTACCTATGGTAAAAGCAACTTTATTAGCAAATTATACCCATAAAAAATGGTACGCTGGTGCGGAATTGTTTTTCGCAAGTGAACGAAAAGATATCTTTTCAACAACAACCTCAAGCCCAGTATTAATTACCAATAAAGCTTATTTTGATGTTAATTTGAATGGGTTATATAACATCAATGACAAGTTCTCTGTATTTGTAAACTTCAACAATATACTTAGCGATAACTACCAAGAATACACCTATTTTAAGGTGCAAGGTTTACAATTTTTTGGTGGAGTAAAGTATAAATTTGATTTGTAAGAATCTTTTAACCATACATTTTCTTATAATAATCTTGATAAGACCCAGAAGTCACATTATTTAACCAAGTTTCATTTTCTAAATACCAATCTAAGGTTTTAGCCAAGCCTT
>DAOUTI010000054.1 GCA_030626795.1 Flavobacteriaceae bacterium | reverse complement strand
ATAATGAAATATTCGTAACTTTAATATTTTTTGGAATTATTATGCTGGCAAATGATTTTATTTCCACTCCATTTTCCTATTATCAGACCTTTGTAATTGAAGAAAAATATGGTTTTAACAAATCAACTAAAAAACTTTTTTTTACCGATAAATTAAAAGGATGGCTTTTGAGTATCCTCCTTGGTGGTGGTATTTTGGCATTGATCGCATGGTTTTATCAAAAAACAGGAGATTATTTTTGGATGTATACCTGGCTGTTTATTGCTGTATTTTCAATTTTTATGACTCTTTTTTATTCCTCACTTATTGTTCCTTTGTTCAATAAACAAACACCACTCGAAAATGGAGAACTCCGAAGTAAAATTGAAGATTTTGCTAAAAAAATTGGATTTAAATTAGATAACATTTTTGTAATTGACGGGTCAAAAAGATCTACAAAAGCAAATGCTTATTTTTCGGGATTCGGACCTAAAAAAAGAATTGTTTTGTATGATACTCTTATTGATGATCTGGACGCAAATGAGATTGTTGGTGTATTAGCTCATGAAGTAGGACATTACAAAAAAAAGCATGTATTTATAAATATGTTACTTTCTATTTTACTTACCGGATTTACACTTTATATTTTATCTTTATTGATTGGAAATTCACTTCTTTCACAAGCCTTATCCGTTGAAAAACCAAGTTTTCATATTGGTTTAATTGCTTTTGGTATTTTGTATAGTCCTATTTCAGAAATCACTGGAATTTTAATGAATTATATCTCTCGAAAATTTGAATACCAAGCAGATGATTATGCCAAAGAGAATTTTAATGGAAGTGCTTTAATTTCTTCCTTAAAAAAATTGTCGAAAAATAGCTTGAGTAATTTAACACCTCACAAAGCAAATGTATTTGTACATTACTCACATCCAACGCTTTTACAAAGAATAGTCAACCTAAACAAGTAATACTTTTTCAAACTTTAAATTATTCAGCGAAAGCCTTTAAATAAATTAAAAACTCTTGTTATATTAACATCTTTATACTATTTTTAATCTATGGCGTATACTGCAACTTTAGAAGAAGAAAAAAAAGAGATAGCAAAACGCTATAAGCACATGTTGGAAGATACTTATGAAACTTTATCAAAAGAAGATAAAGTATTAATAAGAAAAGCATTCGACTTGGCTGCTGAGGCTCATAAAGACCAAAGAAGAAAAACTGGTGAGCCATATATTTTTCATCCCATTGCTGTTACAAAAATAGTTGCAAACGAAATAGGTTTGGGCGCCAATTCAATTTCGGCAGCACTCTTACATGATGTTGTTGAAGATACCGAATATACATTTGCAGATTTAGAACAAATATTTGGCGAAACTATTACAAAAATTGTAAATGGTTTGACTAAAATATCACGTATTCAAAGTGATCAAGATGTATCTATTCAAGCAGAAAATTTTAGAAAAATGCTACTTACACTCAATGATGATGTAAGGGTTATTTTAATTAAAATAGCTGACAGATTGCATAACATGCAAACATTGGGATCTATGCGAGCTGATAAACAAGTAAAAATAGCTTCGGAAACTCTTTTTATTTACGCACCACTTGCACATCGTTTAGGTCTATATAATATTAAAACAGAATTAGAAGATTTAGGGTTAAAATATACAGAACCAGAAGTTTACAATGATATTTTTAATAAAATAACCGATAGTAAAGAAGAACAAGAAATATATATAGAGAGTTTTACTAATACTATTAAGGAGTCATTAGACAAAGAAGGCTTTAAATATGTAATTAAAGGTCGTACAAAATCTATATATTCTATTAGAAAAAAGATGCAAAATCAAGGCGTTTCTTTTGAAGAAGTATATGATAAATTTGCTATAAGAATTATATATGACGCCAAATTAAAAGAAGAGAAATTTGATGCATGGAAAATATATTCTATTATAACTGATCATTTTAGCCCTAACCCAAAAAGGCTAAGGGATTGGATAACCCAACCTAAATCCACCGGATATGAATCACTTCATATTACTGTTATGGGCCCAAAAGGCAAATGGGTTGAAGTCCAAATTAGATCTTCTAGAATGGATGAAATTGCCGAAAAAGGTTATGCAGCTCATTTTAGATACAAACATGGAACTCAAAAAGAAAGTGGATTAGAAGACTGGATTAATAAATTAAGAGAATCTCTTGAAAATCCAGATATTAATGCTATTGATTTTGTTGAGCAATTTAAATTAAACCTTTACGCTAAAGAAATCTACATTTTTACTCCAAACGGAGATATTAAATCCTTACCAAAAGGATCAACAGCAATAGATTTTGCTTTCGCTATTCATACTGAAGTAGGAACGCATTGTAGAGCCGCTAAAGTTAATGGTAAATTAGTGCAATTAAGCTATGTATTAAAAAGCGGAGATCAAGTAGAAATAATTACAGCTGCAAATCAAAAACCAAAATTAGCCTGGTTAGATATTGTTAAAACAGCTAGAGCTAAATCAAAAATAAAAAGTACTCTTAAAGAAGATGAGAAAATAATTGCAAATGAAGGTAAAGAAATATTAAATAGAAAATTACGCCATTTAAAAATAAAATTCAACGAAAAAACCATTAATGAATTGGTGAATTTTTTTAGTTTAAAAACGAGTTTTGATTTATTTTATAGAATTGGTAATGGGTCAATTGACAACTTACAATTAAGAAAATATGCCAATCAAAAGTCAAATGCGCTAGTCCATTTTTTTAAGAGTAAAATTAAAAGATCAACTGCAATAAAAGAAGATGTAATATATGATGAAGTTTCAAAAAACTACGACATGCTCGTATTTGGCAAAAACGAAGAAAAACTTCAATATTCCATTGCCAAATGTTGTAAACCTATACCTGGAGATTCTGTTTTTGGCTTTGTAACTATTAACGAAGGCATCAAAGTTCATAAACACAACTGTCCTAATGCATTAAGCATGCAATCACAATATGCTTATAGAGTAATCACTGCCAAATGGATTGATTCATCGCAACAAGGGTTTAAGGCTTCTTTAGACATTACAGGTATTGATAATCTTGGATTAGTTAATGAAGTAACTAAAGTAATTTCGAGTAATTTAAGTGTAAATATTACTAGCTTAAACATCTCGGGTGATGAAGGTTTCTTTCAAGGAAAGATTACAGTTCACATTAAAAATAACAAACAACTAAATTCATTAATTCAGCAAATAAAAAAGATTGAAGGTATTGAAAAAGTTACGCGAAATACTTAATAAGTATTTTATTATTTTTCAAAATAAATCTTTTTATTATTTGGATAAAATGTAACTTTGCTATTCAATTTTCATCATTCATGTAAATGACAAAAGATCAAAATCAAGAAACAGTTAAAGATTTCTTTACTAAGTTTTTAGAAGAAAATAATCATCGAAAAACTCCTGAACGTTATGCCATACTTCAAGAGATTTATGATAATGAAGAACATTTTGATATTGAAACACTTTATATTGAAATGAAAAATAAAAATTATAGAGTAAGTAGAGCAACACTTTATAATACGATTGAATTACTTTTAGAATGTGGCTTGGTTAGACGTCATCAATTTGGGCAAAATCAAGCACATTATGAAAAATCGTTTTTCAATAAACAACACGATCATATAATTATAACAGATACTGGTGAGGTAATCGAATTTTGTGATCCTAGAATTCAAAATATTAAAAAATCTCTTGAAGAAGTTTTCGATATAAAAATTGAAAGCCATTCATTATATTTTTACGGACAAAAAAATAAAAAATCAAAATAACCAAAATATTTTTTAAATGATTGATTTACTTTTAGGGTTACAATGGGGAGATGAAGGAAAAGGCAAAATTGTTGATGTTTTAACAAAAGACTATGATATTATTGCTCGTTTTCAAGGAGGTCCAAATGCCGGACACACACTTATTTTTGACGGGATTAAACATGTTTTACATACTATTCCTTCAGGTATTTTTCATAAAACAGCGATTAATATTGTTGGTAACGGCGTAGTTATTGATCCTGTAATTTTCAAAAAAGAATTAGACAACCTTGCAAAATACAATCTTGATTTCAAAACCAAACTTTTGATTTCGCGTAAAGCACATGTTATTTTACCTACGCACCGCTTACTAGACGCAGCATCTGAAGCCATGAAGGGCAAAGCTAAAATTGGCTCTACTTTAAAAGGAATTGGCCCAACATACATGGATAAAACGGGTAGAAATGGATTTAGAATTGGTGATTTTGAATTAGATAATTGGAAAGAAAAATACCAGAGCTTAACTAAAAAACATCTAAAAATGATTGAATTTTTTGATGTTGAACTGGAATTTGATTTAAAAGAATTAGAAATTGAATTTTTTGAAGCAGTTAAAGTTTTAAAATCACTTACTTTTATTGATAGTGAAGAATATATAAACAATGCCATTACTAATGGAAAAACCATTTTGGCTGAAGGAGCGCAAGGATCACTATTAGATGTTGACTTTGGAACTTATCCATTTGTAACTTCTTCAAACACTACTGCTGCAGGGGCCTGCACAGGTTTAGGTGTTGCACCTAATAAAATTGGAAAGGTTTTTGGTATTTTTAAAGCCTATACAACTAGAGTTGGATCTGGACCATTTCCAACAGAACTTTTTGATGAAGACGGAGCAACTATGGCAAAAGTAGGTCAAGAATTTGGAGCTACTACTGGTAGACCTCGTAGATGCGGCTGGCTAGATTTAATAGCTCTAAAATATGCTGTACAAATTAATGGCGTTACCCGATTAATGATGATGAAAGGAGATGTTCTTTCTGGGTTCGATACATTAAAAATGTGTACTTCTTATAACTACCAAGGAAAAGAAACATTTTATTTACCATATAATATTGAAGAAAAAAATCTGTCAGTAAATTATACTGAAATTAAAGGTTGGAAAGAAGATTTAACAAAAATGACTACTGCTGATGAACTTCCGAAAAATTTAAACGATTATATTAAATATATTGAAGAATTTGTGGGCGTGCCAATTACTGTTGTTTCAGTTGGTCCAGACAGAAAACAAACGATTAATAAATAATTAAATCCTAATTATAAAAAAGCTGTTTAAAATCGTTTTAAACAGCTTTTTACTTTTAGTTTATATTTGTGTAAATTTGACTTAAAATATTATTTATTGAAAACAATTTTTCTCTTTCTTTTATTTCTAATTTTTACTTCGTTAGCATCTGCTCAAGGAAAAAAAATAACTATTGTACACTCCGATAATTCGAGTATTGATGAAGAAAGGTTACCAGGAGCGACCATTCTTCTTGGTCATGTAAAAATAAAACATGAAGGGATTACCTTACAATGTAAAAAAGCGATACACTATAAAAACAGTAATTTTATCAAAGCTTACGGCGATGTTGTATTAAATCAAGGAGATACCATTATTCAAACCAGTAAATACACTGAATATAACGGTGATAACCAAAAAGCTTTGTCATGGGGTAATGTGGTGATTAAAGACCCTCAAATGACTTTAAGTACTGATACTTTACACTTTGACAGAACCAAACAAGTACTTTATTATAAATACCATGCAACCATAAAAGACAGTATTAATATACTTACAAGTAATACTGGAAATTATTATTTGCAAAACAATAAATTTCAAGCAATTTCTGATGTTATTATCACTAATCCTGAATATATTTTAAACTCTAACCACTTAGATTATTATACAAATAGTGGAAAAGCTTTCCTTTATGGATCTTCAACAATTACAAGTGATAACAACTTAATTTATTGTGAAAAAGGATTTTACGACACCAAACAAAATAAATCACATTTTACAAAAAATGCTCGTATCGAATACAATGACCGTGAAATTAGAGCCGACAGCTTATACTATGATAGAAATATTGGATTTGCATCAGCAACCAAAAATATAAGCATAATTGACACCTTAAACCATAGTTTATTAAAAGGAGGTTATGCCGAATATTTTGAAAAACTTGATTCTGCATTTGTTATTAATCGTGCAGTTGCAATTACAAATACAAATACAGATTCTTTATTTATTCATGGCGATACTTTATTAGTAACTGGCAAGTCCGAAAAGAGAATTATTAGAGCTTTTCGTCATGTAAAATTTTTTAAAAGTGATATGAGTGGCAAATGCGATTCTATTCATTCAAATCAAGCTTCAGGTTTAACCCAAATGTATAAAGATCCTGTTTTATGGTCTGGTGATAGTCAAATTACAGGAGATTCTATTCAATTACTCAGTAATACAATAACCGAAAAATTAGATAGTTTAAAGGTTCTAGGCAATGCTTTTATTATTAACAAAGATTCTATTGGTTACAATCAAATTAAAGGTAGAAATTTATATGGAAAATTTGAAAACAACGACTTGCGCTTTGTAAATATTATTGGCAATTCTGAAGTAATTCAATTTGTTAGAAATGATAATAAAAACCTTATCGGAATAAATAAAACCACCTGTAGTGAAATCCATTTTATATTAGAAGATGGCGCAATTAAAAGCGCGAAATTTATCACACAAGCTGAAGGAGAAACCTTCCCTCCTTCAAAACTACCCGAAAATGTTAGAAAACTTAGGGGGTTTCAATGGAGAGAAGATGAAAAACCATTAACCAAAGAAGATATTTTTAAAAAATATGAAAAGTGATTTTTATAAATATCAAGCACAAACTTCACCAAACCCATTAGCTTTAGAAATAAAAAAAGCCAAAGGGAGCTTTGTTTACGATATCTATAATCATAAATATTTAGACTTTATTGCTGGTGTATCTGCAAACACTCTAGGTCACAATCACCCAAAAATTGTTGAAGCAATTAAAAAACAAGCTGACACTTATTTACATGTAATGGTTTATGGAGAATTTATTCAAAAACCTCAAGTTGACTTAGCTAAAATATTGGTAGATAACTTACCCAAAAAATTAAACTCAGTTTATTTAACCAATTCAGGTACTGAAGCTACTGAAGGAGCATTAAAACTTGCCAAAAGAGTTACTAGTAGATATGAAATAATTGCCGCAAAAAATGCCTATCACGGTAACACTCAAGGTGCTATGAGTGTATCTGGAAAAGAAGAACAAAATAGTGCATTTAGACCGCTAATTCCAGGTGTGAAATTTATTGAATTTAATAATATTGCTGACCTAAGTAAAATAACTAAAAAAACTGCTGCAGTTATTTTAGAAACTATTCAAGGTGGCGCTGGGTTTATAGAATCTAAAAACGATTATTTAAACAAAGTCCAAAAACGATGTAACGAAGTTGGGACTTTACTTATTCTAGATGAAGTCCAAACTGGTATTGGCAGAACAGGAACTTTTTTCGGATTTGAAAACTACAATGTTATACCCGATATTCTTATTACAGGTAAAGGCCTAGGTGGTGGCATGCCTATTGGTGCATTTATTTCGTCTAACGAAATGATGGCTACCTTAAAACAAAACCCTAAACTTGGGCATATTACAACTTTTGGTGGTCACCCTGTAATTGCCGCAGCTGCATTAACAACATTGCAAGTGCTTTTTCAATCAAATTTAATGGAAGATACTCTTGTAAAAGAACAATTGATTAGAAAATTATTGGTTCATCCATTAATTGTTGAAATTAGAGGAAAAGGACTAATGCTAGCCATTATTTTAAAAGATAGCGAAACTGTAAATCAGGTAATTTTAAAAGCCATTAAAAATGGATTACTTCTGTTTTGGTTACTTTTTGAGCCAAAAGCAATACGAATAACTCCACCACTAACCATTTCAAACCATGAAATTAAAGAGGGCTGTAACATAATTATCAATTTATTAAACCAAATAGATTGTTAAAATTGTTAATAAAACCTTATCAAAAGTAAGTTTTAAGACTAATAACGTTAATTAATTCCTAATTTTAGAAAACTTATGTAACAAATGTTTCTATGTAAACGTCTCTTATGTAAATGTCTAATCTAAATTATATATTATGAAAAAATTAATTATTGCAGCAGTAATCGCGTTATTCACATTAAATGTATCAGCAACTGAGAAACCAATCAAACCGAGCGAAAGTTTAAGAACAGATATCGTTCAATTATTAGGTGCTGAAAGTCCTTTTACACTTCAAGAAAATCAACATACTATCGATGTGATTTTTACAGTAACTTCAAAAAATGAAATTATTATACTTCATGCTGATACTCCAAATCCAGAAATGGCAAATTTTATTAAAAACAAATTAAACTACAAAAAAGTTAATTTAAAAGAACATAAAGTAGGTGAGCTATTTTTATTACCTGTCACTTTCAAAAAGTCTTAAGGGATTTTTATAAAATTTTAAAGGGGATATTTAAAACTGTAGTTTTAAATATCCTTTTTTTATTTTCCGGATTTAACAATAGTATTAAATCAAAATTACTTGTATCATAAAATAACAACTATATAAGTTGACTTATATTAATAATGTTAATCAATTCTTAATAATTTCTTAATAAAACCATTCCTATAGTTAAACATTTCTTAATTCATAAAGTTTTAACTTAAAATAGTGTAACAATTACTACAAATGTTCCGTCCTTTATATATATAAATGTCTAATCTATTTGTCTAATCTAAATTATATATTATGAAAAATTTAAAATTATTTATCGTTGCTTTTACTCTTTTTACAATGAGCGTATCCGCTGCAGTCATCAACCCTATTAAACCTACAAACCAATTAAGAGCAGAAATTGTAGATATCATAGGACCTAATTGTCCTTATGAATATGACAAAGACGAATGTACTGCTGATGTAATTTTTACTGTAAACACGAATGGTGAAATTATTGTGCTTTCTGTAGAGTCACCAAATTCAAAAGCAGAATCTTATTTGAAAAGTAAATTGAATTACAAAAAAGTATCCCATACCACTACTCGAGAAGGCGAAATATTTTTATTACCATTAAGAATGGTTAGAGAATAGCTAAATTGTTTTTATTATATTTAAAAGGCTGTCATTACTGGCAGCTTTTTTATTTTATCAATGAATCTAGTAAATCTCGAACTTTACCACTATTCCAATCCGCAGCACCTGTTTTATCGACTACAATTTCTCCTTCTTTACTAATAATGTATGTTGTTGGCAAGGAATTACTCAATAAATTTTTAGGAGCTTCAGTCAATTGATAGTACACAGGATGTGAGTACTCTTTACTTAAAATAAATTTTTCTACTTTTTTTGGATCATCGTTGGCAACAAATAAAAAAACAACCTCGTCTTTATAATCTTGATATAGCTTTTCAAATGCTGGCATTTCTGCTATACAGGGAGGACACCATGTTGCCCAAAAATTTACAACGATAACTTTATTTATAAAAGTATTAAAATCAACTTTATTACCATTTACATCGACTAATTGCCAATCATAAGTACTCAGTTTTTCTCTTTCCTCTTTATCAATTTCCATGTTAAGCACTCGAGTAGTAACAAAAGAAACACCCTTAATTAACGTAGCTCTTACTGGTAAACCATAAGGAGTAAACAAAAAGATAATAAAACCAAAAAATAATATATTAGATAGGTTTTTTTTGATGAATTTCATTTTATAAAGTTTATAATACAAAAATAATCATTTCCTATTTCTATTTAATAATGTAAGTAACTTTTCTTTTTGAAAAAATAAGGTGCTCAAACATAAAAAGTAAAAAAAAGCTCTCCATGACAGGAGAGCTTTATTTATTTAAACAATAAATTAATTATTGATTTTCTTTTTTTATTAAATTTAAGGCACTACCCTCATTATACCACTCTATTTGATTTTCATTGTAGGTATGGTTTAGTTTAATAACATCTTTACTATCATCACTATGAACAATTTCTAAAGTCAATGGTTTACCGGGTGTAAATGCATTTAAATCAACAAAATTGAAAGTATCATTTTCTTGAATTAAATCATAATCATTTTCATTTACAAAAGTTAAACCTAACATTCCTTGTTTTTTCAAATTAGTTTCATGAATTCGAGCAAATGATTTAACAATTACTGCTACAACACCTAAATGTCTCGGTTCCATTGCTGCATGCTCACGTGAAGATCCTTCACCATAATTATGATCTCCTACAACGATTGAAGGCACACCTGCTTTTTTATAAGCTCGAGCAGTTTCAGGTACGGCGCCATACTCACCTGTTAATTGATTTTTTACTGTATTTGTTTCTTTATTAAAAGCATTAACAGCACCAATCAACATATTGTTTGAAATATTATCTAAATGACCTCTATAACGTAACCAAGGTCCAGCCATAGAAATATGATCTGTAGTACATTTTTCAAAAGCTTTAATCAATAATTTAGCTCCATTAATTGTATCACCAATTGGAGTAAAAGGAGTTAACAATTCTAATCGCTTTGAATCAGAAGCTACTTTAACTAGAATACCAGAACCATCTGCCATAGGGGCAACAAAACCAGGGTCATCTACATCAAACCCTTTTGGTGGTAATTCAAAACCTGTTGGCTCTTTCAGTTTAACTTCTACACCATCTTTATTTTTCAAGGTATCCGTCATCGGGTTAAAATCTAACCTTCCAGAAATTGCAACTGCAGCAACTATTGATGGTGAAGCTACAAATGCGTGTGTATTAGGATTACCATCAGCTCTTTTAGAAAAATTTCGATTAAAAGAATGGATTATTGAATTTTTTTCTTGTTTTTCTGCACCTGCTCTAGCCCATTGACCAATACAAGGGCCACAAGCATTAGTGAATATTTTTGCATTTAAATCTTTAAAAATTTCCAATAAACCATCACGATCTGCAGTATATCTTACTTGTTCAGAACCTGGGTTGATACCAAATTCTGCTTTAGAAACTATATTATTATCTACTGCTTGTTTTGCAATGGAAGCAGCTCTTGATAAATCTTCATAAGAAGAATTTGTACAAGACCCTATCAAACCCCATTCTACATCTAAAGGCCAACCATTTTTTGTTGCTTTGGCATTAACTTCTCCAACAGGAGTTGCTAAATCTGGACTAAAAGGACCATTTATATAAGGTTTTAACTCGTCTAAATTAATTTCAATTACTTGATCAAAATATTGTTCCGGGTTAGCATAAACCTCATCGTCACCTGTTAAATATGGAGCTATTTTATTTGCTTCATCAGCAATTTCTTCTCTTCCAGTTGCGCGTAAATACCGTTCAATAGATGCATCATATCCAAAAGTTGAAGTAGTTGCTCCAATTTCAGCTCCCATATTACAAATCGTACCTTTACCTGTTGCTGATAAAGATTTTGCGCCTTCACCAAAATATTCAACAATAGCACCAGTACCACCTTTAACGGTTAAAATACCTGCTACTTTTAAAATTACGTCTTTTGCTGATGTCCAACCAGAAAGTTTTCCAGTTAGTTTTATCCCAATTAATTTGGGAAATTTTAATTCCCAAGGCATATCTGCCATTACATCTACAGCATCTGCACCACCAACTCCAATTGCAATCATACCCAAACCTCCTGCATTTACGGTATGCGAATCTGTACCAATCATCATTCCTCCAGGGAAAGCATAATTTTCTAAAACTACTTGGTGAATAATACCTGCTCCTGGTTTCCAAAAGCCAATTCCATATTTATTAGAAACAGAAGCTAAAAAATTAAAAACTTCACTACTTGAATTATTTGCTTCTTGCAAGTCTTTATCAGCACCAATCTTTGCTTGTATTAAATGATCACAATGCACTGTTGTTGGTACTGCAACTTTTTTCTTTCCTGCCTGCATGAATTGCAACAATGCCATTTGGGCAGTTGCATCTTGACAAGCAATTCTGTCTGGTGCAAAATCTACATAATCAACACCTCTTTTAAATTCTTGGTCTGCTTTACCATCCCAAAGGTGATTATACAATATTTTTTCAGCTAAAGTAAGTGGTTTACCTACAATATTTCTTGCCGTATCAACTCGATCTACCATTCGTAAGTAAACCTTTTTAATCATATCAACATCAAAAGCCATATATTATTTATTTAATTGAGTAAATTATTATTTTTAATGCTCAAAATTACAAAATAAATAGCTTATTTTATAATATATTCAATAATAATAGCCTATAATTAAGTATATCAAAATAGAAATTTATTATTTTGTTTTATTCGTAAAGTATTGCAAAAAAACAAGATGAATTTTACGAATTCATTAAAAAAGAAAAGTAAGCCAATAAGCCGGATTCTGTTATCATGCCAAGGCATGACTCTTATCATTTATCTACGTTATAAATTACTTTATAACTTTAGCTGCTTACCCCTTGAAATTGAACGAGTAGTTCTTACCCTTACGGGACTTCAATATACATAGCATTGCACCGCATAGAGTTTACCTGGTTTCACTACAGCCTAACTGTACTTGCTTTCTGTTGCACTTGTCCTCTTCCGTTTTCACGGAATGACGGATGTTATCCGCTATGCTACCCTTTGGTGTCCGGACTTTCCTCCTCCGACTAAATCGAAGGCGATAAGATGACTTACTTTCGTTGCAAATTTAAGATTTATATGGGTTAAAAAAAAATCCCACTCTTGAAAACAAAAGTGGGAAAATTGCTATGAAAAAGAATATTACTAATTAAAGTAATATAAATAAGGTTGTAAAAATACACATTTTATAATAAAATATCTATTATTTTGTGAAAATTTTTAATAATAATTTATATGACGATTTTCATAAAAAAACCCACTCAAAAAGAGTGGGAAAATTGCTATGAAAAAGAAAAAGTTGCTGAATGTAAAAATTCAGCAAAACAAATATAATGAAAATAAATCTATTTCACATTACAATCATCATGAAGCCATTTTCTAATGCTTTGATTATTGCTATGTTACGAAAACATATCTTTTACTTTTTCAAAAAATGACTTTTCAGAATTGGATGGTTGTGGTTTAAAATTATCATCATCTACATGTTTTTTAAAGAATTCTCTCTGTTCTTTTGATAACTTTTTTGGTGTCCATACATTGATATGAACTAATAAATCTCCTTTTCCGTATCTTTCTAAGCTTTCTAATCCTTTTCCGCGCAAGCGTAATATTTTACCTGATTGTGTACCTTCTTCAATTTTGATTCTAACTTTTCCTGTTAATGTATCAATTTCTTTATTTATACCTAAAGCAGCATCAGGAAAACTTATATACATATCATAATGCAAATTATTACCCTCTCTTTTTAAATTTTCGTGCGAAACTTCTTGAATAATAACGTGTATATCTCCTGGTACACCATTTCCTGGCGCTTCATTACCTTTTCCAGAAACTTTCAATTGTACACCATCTGTTACTCCTGGTGGAATTTCAATTTCAACAGTTTCTTCTTTTGAAACCATACCTTGAGTATCTGACCCTTTTGGTCTGTGATCAAGGGATTGACCTGCTCCACGGCAGGTAGGGCATGTAGTAGCTGTTTGCATTCTACCCAAAATAGTATTGGTAACTCTAGCAACGCTACCTTGGCCATTACAAGTTGTACAAGTTTTATAAGTTACAGCTTTGGCTTTAACCAAACGCTTTACTTTAACCTTTTTTGTAACTCCATTTAATATATCTTTTAGTTCAAGTTTTACACGAATTCTTAAGTTACTGCCTTTAACTCTCGCCTGACGAGAACCTCCACCAAAACCTGAAAATCCACCTCCGCCACCAAAATGACCTCCAAAAATATCACCAAATTGGCTAAAAATATCATCCATATTCATGCCACCACCGAAACCACCTCCGTTGCCACCATTTTCAAATGCAGCATGACCATATTGGTCATAACGGGCTTTTTTATCACCATTACTTAATACTTCATAAGCTTCAGCTGCTTCTTTAAAGCGTTCTTCAGAAGCCTTATCTCCAGGGTTTTTATCTGGGTGATTTTGCACTGCTTTTTTACGATAAGCCTTTTTTATTTCTTGTGTTGTTGCGCTTTTGGTAACACCCAATATTTCGTAATAATCTTCCTTCATTTTCTTAACAATTAATTACCTAAAACTACTTTTGGGAAACGAATGATTGTTTCGCCAAGTTTATACCCTTTTTCAACAACATCAATTATCTTCCCTTTTAATTTATTTGAAGGTGCTGGTATTTGTGTAATTGCTTCATGAATTTCTGCATCAAAAACATCTCCCTGTTTTACTTCTAGTTCTTTTAAACCTTTTTGATCTAAAGTGTTTTTGAATTTATTGTAAATCAGTTGCATCCCTTGCAGTAAACCTTTATCAGAAGATTTTTCAATTTCATTTAACCCTCTTTCAAAATCATCTAAAATCGGCAATAAAGCTGTCATTAATTCTCTACTTGCCGTACTAAATAGTTCAATACGTTCTTTTGAAGTTCTTTTTTTAT
>DAOUTI010000125.1 GCA_030626795.1 Flavobacteriaceae bacterium | reverse complement strand
TTTCGATAATTTTTCTTTTTGTTTTTTATCTAATTTGACATCTAATTTTTTTATGAGTTGCATATATTTCATCAAACGGAAAGTGTTCAGTAGCGCAAGATTTACTCAAACAATAATCTCTATATTCTTCAATATATATTTTAAATAAGCTACAAAAAAATCAACGACAATTTTATTTCTTGATAAGTAATTTCGCCCTTTAAGATTTCAAAAATAGGCTTTAAACTTATTGTGTTTTCCCCTTTGCTTTCTTTTAAAATTTTATTTCTAGCTTTTTTTACTTTATTTAATATTTTTATGTCTGGTTTAAATCGAGACAAATTTGTTGACGGATATTTATCAGCAATAATAATTAAATGTGTAGTTATAGTGCCTAAACTTAGTTCTCTTTCTTTAGCTATTTCTTTCAGGGAAAGTCCTTCATCAACCATTTCTTTTGTTATCAAATGGGTTGATCGTTTTTTGGTTTTTATTCCTTTTTTAAGGTTTGTTTTATTTTCTTCAATCTCATCTTTATTGCTAATTCCACCACTATCTTTAATGAATTCTTGTGCCAATTTTTCTAATTCTTCATCACTATTTTCATTTTCGGCTTCATAAGATAGTTGCTGAAACCTTTTATCGGCTTTTAAAGCCAAGTCATCAACCTCTAATGTAATGGTATTAAACCCTGATAATTTCAAGCCGCTTAAACTTTTTACTCTTGAAAGTGCCACATATCCTTGTCCTTTTTCAAAGGTTTTACTTAAATCCATTTCGGCACTATCTAATGTCATACCTTGACTTTTATGCACGGTTATTGCCCAGGCTAACCTTAACGGGATTTGTTGATAGCTAACCAACATTTTACCACTTTCATCGTCAATTTTCCAATCTTCATGCTCGGCTGTGATTTCATAACCATTTAGCAGTTTAACAATGGGTAATCCATCATCATTATACTTTAAAACTATTCCTAAACTGCCATTTAAATACCCTTTTTCAAGATTATTTTTTACAAACATAACTTTGGCTCCAATTTTTAGTTCTAAATTTTCAGGAGCCATAATAGATTTTTTAACCGTTTCGGCAAGTTTTAAATTTCCTTTAATTCTTGCTTTGAATTTGGTTTTTTTACCCTTAATTGAATTTAAATGTTCGGTATTTATTCTATCAACATCTAAATTATGTGTAAATAATTTGGTTGGTTCTTTATCTTCTAATTCATCATTATTTGTACTTAAAATATCAATTGTGTTTTGAGAAACTTCTCCTTCTCTTATTTCATTTAAAATTGTATTTAAATTGCTGTCTGTATGTCGATATTGACTTGTTAAATAACATATGGAAAGCTTTGCATCTAACCATGCTTGTGACATAAACGAAAATTTATCTCGATTGGTTTCTCTATATTTTCCTATGGGTGGTAGCTGAAAAAAATCGCCACAAAGAATCAATTGAATTCCTCCAAAAGCGCTGTCTGTTTCTCTAAAAAACTGTAGAACTTCATTAACTAAATCTAATTGTTTTTTATGCAACATCGATATTTCATCGATAATCAAAACTTTACTTTTATCAATATTTTTTTTTAGATATTTTTTTGCTCTTAAATCTCTTAAATTACCTAGAGAAAGCGAATCTTTAATACCAATACCCGACCAAGCATGAATGGTAGTACCCTCTAAATGTGTTGCTGCGATTCCGGTTGAAGCAGTTATTGAAACAGGAATTCTTCTTTCTTTAAGGTGCTGAATATATTGGTTTAAAACATAGGTTTTTCCAGCTCCAGCTGAACCAGTAAGAAATATATTTTTTCCTGATTTTAATATCGATAAAGCTTTTTCTTGATTCAATTTTTAATGATTCTTTTATTCTAATTTTTAAGAAGTAACCGTTATATTTTAGTATAATAAATTCTAAAAGTTAACATCTAATCCTTTTAGTCAAATTTAGCACAAAAAAAACTTCCTCGAAAGAGAAAGTTTTTAAATGCTTAACTAAATACCAATTCTAAATTGGCAAACTATTATTATGCTACAACAGCAACATCTAAATTAGTAGATACCGAAACAGTTGGAGGGGTAACCATGTGCTTTTTAACTGGGCACTGATCAACTACCGCCTTAATTGCTTTGTTGTACTTTGTTGGGAAAGTACTTGGTAGATCTACTTTAATTTCCATATTTTCAACCATATTTGTCATACGGTTGTAAGTAATTATTTGTGTTAATTTAACCTCTTCTAAAGACATGCCTCTTTGAGCAAAAAATGCTCTCACATATACTGCCGAACACATTCCTGTAGTTGCTAAATAAATCATATATGGAGATTCATCCATAGTAATTTCTTTGCCGTTATATGATGGAATAATTTTTCCAGACTCGTTAAATTTTATATCAATATGCATTGTAGTTATATTTAAATTACACTGCAAAATTATAACTACCTTTTTATTGTATATGTAACTCAAATTACATTATTCTTGAAGTTTTTTTGTATTCATTGAAGAACTTTTTGACTTATTTACTTCTGATAGCAATAAATCTTGATAATCTAATGTCCACCCAATGGTTTCAACTATATTTTGAATCATTAATACTGCCTCAAGTGCTTCGTTTTTTGCAGTTTCGAGCAAACCGCTTTCGGGAATTTTTAACATAACATGTTCTTTAGCTTTTGCATTTAATTCAGTCAAATCTGATGAATCAAATTTATTAAAAAAGCCATCTTTTTTATCATAATATTTTAGGTCTGTTTCTAAACTCAAAACTTCTGGTTTTGGAAACTCAGTAAGTTTTACCACTTTTTTCTCATTAATAGCTTCCATTTTGATTTTTGACAAATCGAAACCGATATGTGCTTTTGCATTAATCAAAATTACAGCCTTCTTTTTACTAGTTATCATACTCAAAAACCTTTCTTTTGTGTTTTCGTAATGATAAATTTCCGCAAACTCTCCTTCAACAGTAATTAGTTTCCATACTTTTCTCATTTTCTCCATCAAAATAACAGATTGTGCATTGGTTTTATCTTTATTATTTTGAATTTTCACATACTTCAAACCCCAATAGGTAATAATTGCGCCAAGAAAAAGTCCTAAAATTGCTTCCATTATAAAGTTGATTAATTAAAAGTAATAAATATACATAATGTTTTAATTACTCTTACAAGAGTAAAAAAACTAAACTCGAAACAAATCTGATGCGATACCATCTGCTAAAAATTTACCTTTATCGGTAATAAAAAGCGTGTTATTTGTAATTTTTAAAGTTTCGCTTTTTAAATATTTTTGTGCAGTTTTTATAAGTTGATCTTTAAAACTTATACCAAATTGGTTTTCAATTTTTTGTAATGAAACTCCCCAAATGGTTCTTAAACCTATCATTATCATTTCATTAAATTGATCGTTTGTACTCAAAATTTCAATTTCTTGAGGAAGCATTTCGTTATGAATAGATGCTATGTATTTTGCATTATTGGCAACATTCCAACTTCTTGAAATACCATTAAAAGAATGTGCTGATGGCCCAATTCCTAAATAGTGTTTTCCTTGCCAATAAGAAGTGTTGTGTTTAGAAAAGTAATTCTCTTTTCCAAAATTCGAAATTTCATATTGTATAAAATCTTGTTTTGCAGTTTCTGTAACCAAAATTTGAAAATGTTGTTCTGCTAAATTTTCATCTAATGGCGGATATTTTCCTTTTTTTATAAAGTTGGATAAAACTGTATTATCTTCAACCGTTAAGGCATAACTTGAAATATGGGGCACGCCTAAATCGAAAGCAGTTTGCAAATTTTTAAGCCATTTTTCATTACTCATATTAGGTATGCCGTAAATCAAATCAATAGTAATATTATCAAAATGGCGAGTTGCTTCTGATAAAGAGTTGATTGCTTCTTTAGCATTATGCGCTCGATTCATAAATTGTAAGTCCTCATCAAAAAAAGATTGGATACCAATACTTAACCTATTAATTTTTGTACTTGCTAATTCATTAATTTTTTGAGTGGTTAAATCATCTGGATTGGCTTCTAAAGTGATTTCAGGATTAGCAATTACTTGATAGTTTTGGTAAACAGCATCAAGTATAGCTTGAATTTCACCGGTAGTAAGTAATGACGGTGTGCCTCCACCAAAATAAATAGTTTCTATCTTTTGTGATAATTCATTTTTACGTAATTCTAATTCTTTTATCATTGCTTTTATCATTTCATCTTTTCGTTTAATCGATGTTGAAAAATGAAAATCGCAATAATAACAAGCTTGTTTACAAAACGGAATATGGATATAAATACCTGACATAAAAAACAAATTACAAAAAACAAAGTTCTTATAAATAATTATAATTTAAAATTATTTTGCCTTGAACATTTTCTTTTGCTTTTGAAGTCTTAGAAACTTGTTGTTCTCTGCCTATAAACTTTAATGGAATTTTAAATTTTTTAATATCAAAAGTAATGATCGATTTTGAAGGATATATCCCTTTTTGGTAAAAATGTTTCGCATTGAATGTTCCAAATTTACGTGTATTTACAGTTGATTCATAAATTACAAAGGTTTTTATGTCAAATACGATATCGGCAGTAATCCAATCACTTTTTTGATCTAATGACACTAGTTTATACTCCAATTTATTTTTATTTTTTGATAAATAAATAGCTTGTAGTGGAGAAGATAGTAACTCGCCAAATTGATTTATAGTTCCTTTTTTAGGAAGTAATGACAAGCCTTTGCCTTTAACCTTTGGCTTTTCTCCATTTTTAAAATCAACAATAATTTTCTTGTTAGGAATTGACATTCCTTCGATATCAATTTTTACTAATATTTCGCACTTTAATTCCGGTTTAACCGAATATTGATGGATTAAAGCTTTGATGTTTTCATCATGATTACTTTGCGAAAACAGATAAGCTGTTTGAAAAACTAAAAATATGTAAAATAAAACTTTCATTCGGATATATTCATTCTATTAAATTTTACTAGCGATAATATTATAAAAACTAAGGTCATACCAGACAAATAATAAACGGAATCTAATATGCTTATAAATGGTATTTCACTCACAAAAAACAATTGCCATTTCGCAATATGATAAGTAAATAAAAAAGGCTGCCAAGAACTAAAAATTCCAAACACAAAAGTTTGTAATAAGGTAAATAATATTAAAATACCTAAAGCCAATAGTATAGCCGTCAATGTATTTTTAAATAAAATTGCAAAATACATGGTCATGCTTGAAAAGGCAACCATTGCAAGTGTAGCAAACAAAACCGTATAAGTATATCGACCTAAAAAGGTTACTTCTTGTATAAATTGTATTCCGTCAATAAAAACAATAACATCTCCAGTTCCAAAAAGCAAAACCGAAGGTATTACTGCAAATACAGCTATGATTAACATAAAACAAAAATTATAAATAATCATGCTTATAATTTTTGCAATTAAAAGGTTATTTCTCGAAATTGGTTGTGTTAAAAGTAGTCGAATTGTACCCAATTCAAATTCTCCAGAAAATATATGCGCCGTTACAATTATGATCAAAACGGGAATGTGAACCCAAAGTGTGTTTAAAGCTAAATAAGCAATTAAGTAACCATTAATAACATTGCCATCTATATAAAAGTATTCATTTATAGTTTGTAAAAAAAAATCGAAAAGTGCTTCTCCATCACTATATAATCCCAAATTGATAACCATCATTAAAAGTATCGCTATAGCAAAAGTTATATAAGTTCGGTTTGAACTAAATAATTTATATAATTCTATTTGTATCAAATTTATCAAGCTGTAATATTTAAATATTTTTCTTGTAAAAGTGTATGGGTTTCTACATTTATTGGTGTGCTTTTTAGTTCAACCAATTTATTAATCACATTAGCAATCTTATTAGGACTTAAATACAAGATTGCTAATGTTGGGTTCTCAAAAACTACATTCATTTTTTTCAAATATTCGTGTGCCTCAACTTTTGGATCAATTTCAAAGGTAAAAGCAACTTTTTTCTTTGAATTTATCAATTCAGATTTCGTTGTATTTAAAGCAATTTTTCCTTGATGTAATAAAATAAAGGCATCCGCAAATTGTTCTAACTCATTCAACAAATGTGAAGAAACAATAATCGTTGTACCTTTTTTATTTAATGTTTTTAACAAATAGATTAAGTCTTGAAAACCATTCGGGTCTAAACCATTAAAAGGCTCGTCTAAAATTAAAATTTTAGGATTTTGCATTATAGCTTGTGCAACAGCCAAACGTTGCTTCATACCTGTTGAGAAATTTTTTACCTTTTTACTATTTACATAAGATAGGCCTACTTTTTGCAAAAGTTGTTCAAGATTAACATTTGATTTGTTGATTTTTTTAATTAGTTGAAGGTTTTTCTTAGCAGATAAAAATGGATAAAAAGCTGGGCTATCGATTAAAAATCCGCAATGATTTCGCAATTCAGAAAATGAAGTTTTAAGTTCACCATCCATATATAATGCACCCGATTTTGGGAAAACCAAACCTGCTAAAATTTTTATAATAGAACTTTTACCAGCGCCATTTGGGCCTAATAAACCAATAATTTGACCTTTTTCAATTGAAAATGAAATAGCCTTAAGTACTTCTTGCTTTCCGTAATTTAAAGATAAGTTTTCAACTTTTAAAATACACATTACCAATAAAAATTTTGAAGCTTATAAAACTTAGTAAATAATATTCTAGTCCAAAACACTTTCTTAAAAATAACTAGTGGATTTTTCAGAAATGCCTCAGGCAAAACATGATACCATCTATAACCCTTTTTATAAAAAAATATTTTTACTTCATTTTTATAATTCAAATCCGCAGCAGCGACAATAACTGCGTCTCTCTGACATCTAGAACTCATAAAAGGCTTAATCAACCGAGAATCATAACCCATTTTATAAAAAGCATCTTTTATTTGCTTATAATTCTGATATCTACCATTAGCATCAAACTCTGCAAAAAATGGAATTGTAAACCCATAAATAGAAACAAACAACCACAAATAACCAAAATAATCATCATGGAAATTAAAATAATAAATTGATTTTTTCAGCCCAATAACAAATACAAAAACACCCGCCAAAGCCATTACATGCAATATGAAACCAACCTTAATAAATCTTAATGTTTTATTAACTTTAATTATAAATATTGAGGGTTGTATGTTTACAATATCTGATTTATTCACATGTCAAAAATATAATTTTTTTTTAAACCTAATTCATAAATTATTAGGTGTGACACTTATCACAGTTTAAATACTTATAATTCAGTACCTTTATGCTACTTTTCTAACCCCCCTTAAAACTAAAAACCAAAATGTTTGTAAATATTTTATCCTTTAAAGTTAATAAAAAAGACGGTATTACGTCTAATGAGTTAAGCATGTTTGAAAATAATGAAAACACCAAGCCTAAGGGCTTAGATAGATATCATATTTTTAAAGATAAAAAAAAGAAAAATAAATTTTATTTAATAGAATATTGGAATTCAATTCAATCAAAAAATAATATGGAGCAATCCTCAAATTTTCCAAACCTAAATAAAATACATAGAATAGCAAATGAAAAGAATTATAAAAAAATCGAATGTGATGTTGTAATATAAGACCGCTACTTTGATGAGGGGATTGTAATTTTCTTTAAATAATCACTTTAAATAATTTTTTTAAGGTTTTGGCAAATGCCTCCCTTCCTTATTCAATTTATTTAAAGTGATTTTTTTTCTAGTTTTGGTATTATGGTGGTTTCTAAAAATTCATTTCTTTCAAAAACAAAGAGAATAAATGAGATGCAAGGCATTATTTTTTTTGAATAGCTTAGTTATTGAAAAAAAATATAACGAAGCAGGTTGTTTGTTATATTTGTTCCCTTAAGGGTTTCCGTA